>NZ_CEEDDH010000001.1:483233-701355 GCF_979253165.1 Pseudomonas sp. AC083 | reverse complement strand
GGGGATAAATCCCCTCGCCACAGGGGATCGCATTGCCTCAGAGGATCGCATTGGCACAGAGGATCCCATTGCCACGGTACCGATCGAAGGGAGCACCCGGTTTTGACTGAGATGATGACGGTGGCGAGGGGATTTATCCCCGCTCGGCTGCGTAGCAGCCGTAAAACCGGTACACGCAATTTGCCTGTAGAAACCGGTTCTCAAGGTTTGGGTCTGCTGCGCAGCCCAACGGGGATAAATCCCCTCGCCACAGAGGTTCCCATTGCCACAGGGGATCGCATTGCCAAAGAGGATCCCATTGCCACGGTACCGATTGAAGGGAGCACTCGGTTTTGACTGAGATGATGACTGTGGCGAGGGGATTTATCCCCGCTCGGCTGCGCAGCAGTCGTAAAACCGGTACACGGGATTTGCCTGTAGAAACCGGTTCTCAAGGTTTGGGTCTGCTGCGCAGCCCAACGGGGATAAATCCCCTCGCCACAAGGGATCTCATTGCCCCAGAGGATCGCATTACCACAGGGGATAGCATTGCTATGGCGAATTGTGGGGAGGATGGGCGATGAGTGTATTGCCGTATGCCTGGGCCAAGGCGCAGCGCATTCTTTTGCGCGATGGGGTGCTGACGGTGTGCCCGTCAACGCCCGGCTGGTCGATCAGCGAAGTGCGTCGGCAGTTCGGTGCGACGCAGGTTGAGCGGGTGCGTGATGACGAGCTCGACGGGCTGCTCGCCAGCGCTTACGCCGATACCGGCAGTGCGGCGGCGGTGGTGGGTGCTGCGGAAAACGAGGTTGATCTCGATCGGCTGATGCAGGACATGCCGGAGATCACCGACCTGCTCGACACCCAGGACGGCGCGCCGGTGATTCGCATGATCAACGCCTTGCTCACCCAGGCTGCGCGCGATGAGGCCAGCGACATTCATATCGAGCCGTTCGAAACCCATTCGGTGGTGCGCTACCGCGTCGACGGCACCCTGCGCGATGTGGTCTCGCCGCGCAAGGCGTTGCACGGTGCGCTGGTGTCGCGGATCAAGATCATGGCCCAGCTCGACATCGCTGAAAAACGCCTGCCCCAGGATGGCCGAATCGCTTTGCGCGTAGCGGGGCGGCCGATTGATATTCGTGTGTCGACAGTGCCGACTGGCCACGGCGAACGGGTGGTGATGCGCCTGCTCGACAAACAGGCCGGGCGCTTGCATCTGGAAACCTTGGGCATGGATGCGCAGGTGCTGGGCAAGCTCGATCATCTGATCCGCCAGCCCCACGGCATCGTTCTGGTTACCGGCCCGACCGGCAGCGGCAAGACCACCAGTCTCTACGCGGCGCTGGCGCGGCTGGATGCGAGCACCAGCAACATCCTCACCGTGGAAGATCCGGTGGAATACGATTTGCCGGGGATCAGCCAGATTCAGGTCAACGCCAAGATCGACATGACCTTTGCCCTCGCGCTGCGGGCGATTCTGCGCCAGGACCCGGACATCATCATGATCGGCGAAATCCGCGATCTCGAGACCGCACAAATCGCCGTGCAGGCCTCGCTCACCGGGCACTTGGTGCTGGCGACGCTGCACACCAACGACGCGGTGTCGGCGGTCAATCGCCTGATCGACATGGGCGTCGAACCGTTCTTGCTCGCGTCATCCATGCTCGGCGTCCTCGCGCAACGCCTGGTGCGGCGCCTGTGCAATCAGTGCAAACAGGAAGACCCGGCCACGCCCGGCACCTGGCGGCCGGTCGGTTGCGCGGCATGCAATCAAACCGGTTACAGCGGCCGCACCGGCATTCACGAATTGTTCTGCATCGACGACGACATCCGCACGCTGATTCACCAAGGGGCAGGGGAGCAGGCCTTGCGCGCGGCGGCGTCGAAAGCGGGGATGTTCAGCCTGCGTGAGGACGGTGAGCGCTGGATTCGCAGCGGTGCCACCGCGCCGGAAGAAATCCTTCGCGTGACACGGGACGCCTGATGAATCGCTATCGCTTTGAAGCGGCGGATGCCACCGGGAAAATCGAGTCCGGGCACCTTGAGGCGGACAGCCAGAGCGCGGCGTTCAGTGCCTTGCGCGGACGTGGATTGACAGCGTTGTCGGTGCACGAGGAAAGCAACGTCGCCCGACACGGTGGCGGCGGTTTGTTCAGCGCCAGACTCTCCGACAACGACCTCGCCTGGGCCACGCGGCAACTGGCGAGCCTGCTCGGCGCCAGCCTGCCATTGGAAGCAGCGCTGAGCGCCACAGTCGAGCAGGCCGAGAAAAAGCACATCGCCCAGACCCTCAGCGCAGTGCGCGCCGATGTGTGCAGCGGCATGCGTCTGGCGGAATCGCTGGCGTCGCGGCCACGGGATTTTCCCGAGATTTACCGCGCGCTGATTGCCGCTGGCGAAGAGTCCGGCGATCTCGCCCAGGTGATGGAACGGCTGGCCGATTACATCGAGGAACGCAACAACCTGCGCGGCAAAATCCTCACCGCGTTCATCTATCCGGGCGTGGTCGGGTTGGTGTCGATCGGCATTGTGATTTTCCTGCTCAGCTACGTGGTGCCGCAGGTGGTCAGCGCGTTTTCTCAGGCGCGGCAGGATCTGCCGGGGCTGACGCTGGCGATGCTCACCGCCAGTGATTTCATTCGCGCGTGGGGTTGGTTGTGTGCGGCTGTGATGGCCGGGACGTTCTGGAGTTGGCGTTTGTATTTGCGCAATCCGGCGGCGCGCTTGAGCTGGCATCACCGGGTGCTGAAGTTGCCGCTGTTCGGGCGTTTCATTCTCGGCCTGAACACCGCGCGCTTCGCCTCCACGCTGGCAATTCTCGGCGGTGCCGGCGTGCCGTTGTTGCGTGCACTGGAAGCAGCGCGGCAGACGCTGTCCAACGACCGCTTGAGCCTGAGCGTCAGCGAGGCCACGGCAAAGGTGCGCGAAGGCGTCAACCTCGCCGCCGCGCTGCGCGTGGAGAATGTCTTCCCGCCGGTGCTGATTCACTTGATCGCCAGCGGCGAGAAAACCGGCTCGCTGCCGCCGATGCTCGAGCGTGCGGCACAGACGCTTTCCCGGGACATTGAACGACGGGCGATGGGCATGACCGCCTTGCTCGAGCCGCTGATGATTGTGGTGATGGGCGGGGTGGTGCTGGTGATTGTGATGGCGGTGTTGTTGCCGATTATTGAGATCAACCAGTTGGTGCAGTAGCCGCTTTTGATGTTGGCCGGGCTGGCCTCTTCGCGAGCAGGCTCGCTCCCACAGAGGAACGCATTTCAACTGTGGGAGCGAGCCTGCTCGCGAAAGCGCCAGTCACGACAACACAAAACTCAAATATTTTGCACCGGCCTGACCCTCACCCGAGTCCCGATCCCATCATCCTCGGGTTCTCCATTCTGTCATCTGCAACCACCCGCTAACGGCTCCAGCCCGATTCAGTCAAACCCCCGATCCAGACGCACCGCAACCCACCGCAAACACCCGAGAAATCCCCACAAAAATACCCCCGCAGCTCCCGAGGTTTTTTCCTTTATCTGTCACCGGAAGCTGCGAATTTCTCCCTGCGGCTCCACTGCGGTGGACCCTCCCGGTGTCATGCAAGCCTTCCGAAACCTGTGTTCCAAACCAAGTTGAAAAGGAGATTCTTCATGTTCAAGCGCACTCTGATCGCCGCCTCACTGACCGTCGCCGCTCTGGCTTCCGCCCAGGCCATGGCCGTAACCGGTGGTGGCGCCTCGCTGCCTGCCGCGCTGTACAAAGGTTCTGCCAACAGCATCCTGCCTGCCAACTTCAGCTACGCCGTGACCGGTAGCGGCGTCGGCAAAAGCGCTTTCCTGACCAACAACGCTGCCCAGTTCAGTACCACCGGCACCGTGCACTTCGCCGCTAGCGACTCGATCCTCAGCGCTGCGGAACTCAGCACCTACACCAGCAACTTCGGTGCTTCGTACGGCCCGTTGATCCAGCTGCCATCGGTGGCCACTTCGGTTGCCATTCCGTACAAAAAATCCGGTCAGACCGCGCTTAACCTGACCAGCGTTCAGTTGTGCGACGCGTTGTCGGGCACCAAGACTACCTGGGGCGCGCTGTTGGGTACCGCCGACACCACCGCAATCCGCGTGGTTTATCGCAGCACTTCGAGCGGCACCACCGAAATCCTCAGCCGTCACCTGAACTCGATCTGCCCGACCAAATTCGCCGTCAACTCCACCTTCACCAACGCTCGTCTGCCGGCCGGTTCCGCGGTGCCATCGACTTGGGTCGGCGTAGCCAACACCGCTGATGTGGCCACTGCGGTGAACGCCGTGGACGGTTCGATCGGCTATGTGGGTCCGGACGGCGTGAACGCCACCAGCAACGCTGTGGTTGCCCGCGTCAATGGCGTCCAGCCAACCAACGCTAACGTGACGCTGGCGCTGAGCACTGCACCGGTGCCAAGCTCACCTGCCAACCCGGCTGGCTGGGCCCCGGTCGTGCCTAACCCGGCAAGCGGTTACCCGATTGTGGCTTACACCAACTTCATCTTCGGCCAGTGCTACAAAGATGCAGCCGTGGCCACCGCCGTGCGCAACTTCCTGACCACCCACTACAGCAACCCGGGCAACAACGTCGCCACCGTCGCCCACAGCTTCACGCCGGTTCCCAACAACTGGAAAACCGCTGTGACCGCCAACTTCATCACCAACACCTCGGGCAATAACCTGGACATCAACAACGCCAACGCCTGCAACGGCATTGGCCGTCCTTTGTAAGCCTTGTCTCAACTGCAATGAAACGGCAGCAGCCTTCGGGCTGCTGTTTTTTTTTGCCGATTTACTCCTTGATCATGAAGTTTGTGTGACATCCGTTCGGTCGTGAGGCTCGCCAACTGCCTATGTCGTAACAGCAGGGCTGATCCGACCTGCCACCCAAAAGGACCTGTAGTGATGCTTGCTCGCACCTCCCGTCACAGTAACCGTATCCGGCCGATCAAACGTGGCGCGGGCGATCCCGCACAGTGGCTGCTCAAGCCATTGGCGCAAGCCGTCGCCTTGTGTCTGGTTGCGGGCAGTGCCGAGGCGGCGACAGCGTTCAGTTCCACCTGGTTTGCCGCGAAGGGCGCAGCGCAGCAGGCTTCGGCGTCGCGTCCGGGTGGGAGCGGTCTGCCGGGGATGACCCCACCGCTGGCACAGCAGCAACGGGCCAGCCAGCAGTTGCAGCGCTCTTTGCAGACACTCAATAACACCGTTGCAGCGATTGCCGCTCAGCAGGCCGCACAAGCCGCTGGACGTGCCGCCGCATTGGGCAGTGTGCAAGTGGTTCCGGACGGATTGGGCGAGGGCGGCCTGAAGATCGATAACAGCCTGAGCCAGGGCTGGATGAACGCCAAAGGCCCGCAACAGACCCAGGCCGACGGCAAGACCACGGTGAAGATCGAGCAGACCGCCGACAAGGCGATTCTCAATTGGGAAACGTTCAACGTCGGCCGCAATACCACAGTGGAATTTGCCCAGCAGGCCAACTGGGCGGTGCTCAATCGCGTCAACGATCCGAGCGCACGGGCCAGCCAGATTCAGGGGCAGATCAAAGCGGACGGCACGGTGATGCTGATCAACCGCAACGGCATCGTCTTCAGCGGTGGCAGCCAGGTCAATGTGCGAAATCTGGTAGCGGCAGCCGCGAACATGACAGATGCACAATTTCGCGATCGGGGTCTGTATTTCGATAGCACCGGCAGTCAGCCAACCTTTACCGACGCTGCTGGCAAAGTCCTGGTGGAGCGTGGCGCAGCCATACAAACGCATCAACCTGCGCTCTCCACCGACGCCGGCGGCTATACCTTGCTGCTCGGCCAGGACGTGCAGAACGACGGCTCGATCAGTACGGCCAAAGGTCAGACGGTGCTGGGTGCGGGGGACCGTTTCTATATCCGCAAGGGCTCGGGCACCGACGGCAATGGTTATTCAACCACCTTCGGCAGTGAGGTCATTCCCGGTTTCAAGGCTGACAGCTCGGGCAAGGTCAGCAACACCGGCCTGATCCAGGCATCCACCGGCGACATCACCCTGACCGGCCGCGACGTTGTGCAAAACGGTGTGCTGCTGGCGAGCACTTCGGTGGCGACGCGCGGCACCGTGCATCTGCTCAATCCGGCCAGCGATGCCCAAGGCCGTGTGACCCTGGGCGAAAATGGCGTCAGTGCGATTCTGCTCGACAGCAGTGATCTCACCGCCCTGGACAGCCAGCGCGAGGCGGCGCTGACCGGCGTCAATGCCAACAACCGGATCCGCAGCGATCAGTCACGCATCGACATCGGCAGCGGCGGCACCGTCGAATTCAAAAGCGGCTCGATCACCCTTGCCACCGGTGGGCAGGTGGCAGTTGCCGCCGGACAGCGCAGTCTATTGCGCGAGGGGGCGGTGATCGACGTGTCCGGCGCCCTCGGCGTCAAAGTGGCGATGGCAAACAACAACATCAAGATCAACGTCCAGGGCAACGAGCAGCGTGATGCGCCGGTCAATCGCGAGAACGGCGCGCTCAACAGTAACGACATCTGGGTCGATGTCCGTGAGCTGGTATTCGTGCCGGCGGGTACCAACGGTTACGCCACCGACCGCTGGTACACCGCCGGTGGGTTGTTGGAGGTCGGCGGATACCTCGGCACTCAGGGCCATGGCGTTGGTGAATGGATGGCGCAGGGCGGTGAGGTGCGGTTTTCCGGCAAGGACGTGATCAGCGAAAAAGGTTCGCTGATCAATGTGTCCGGCGGCACGCTTGATGTGCAGGGCGGCGAGATTCGCCAGAGCTGGCTGCGCGGTGCGGACGGGCGGTTATACGAAGTGTCGCGTGCGCCGGGCGATATTCTCTACAACGGTCTTTACAAAGGTTACGAAAGTCACAGCGAGCGCTGGGGCCAGACGGATTATTTCTATAGCCCGCTGATCGCGCCGACGCGTCGTCAGGAAGCGGGTTACACCGTTGGCCGGGATGCCGGCCAGTTGGTGATCGCCACGGGCAACGCCGTGCTGGAAGGCCAGCTGTTGGGCGAGGTGTTTCAGGGCGAACGGCAAATCCAGGCACCGCGGGCAGGTCTGGACGGCTATGCCCAGACCCAGACCGCCCGGGCGCGGCGAGGGCAGTTGGTGGTTGGCAGTTACGATGCTGCTTATGTCGCTGCCAGTGCCGGCCTGCTCTATCAACTCGACCCGTTGCTCGATCAGGTGCAAGTGGGGGGCGCGCATGCCAGCGTAGCGAACGCAGGGCTGACCGATGCGGTCGCGGCAGAACGCGCAGGCAAACTGTTCCTCGATGCCGGGCTGCTCAATGGTTTCGCGCTGGGTGCGCTGAAGATCTCGGCGAAAAACACGATTGAAGTCAATGAAGGCGTGACGGTGGATCACGGTGGCAACATCACCCTGTTCAGCCCTGACGTGCAGGTCAATGCCGATCTGATTGCGCAAGGCGGCAGCCTGCAATTGGGCAACGTTTTGAACCAGCTCGCCACCGATCGGCGTGATGACACCAGTCTCCAGGTTTCAGCAGGCAAGCAAGCGCGAGTGACGGTTGCGCAGGGTGTGCAGCTGCAAACACGCGGTCTGTGGAGCAACCTGTCGAGTAACCCGGACGACGCGGGCGGCCTGGCGTATCTCAATGGCGGGACGGTGTCGATCCGCAGTACCGGCGACATTCTGCTGGCCCGTGGCAGTCTGGTCGATGTTTCGTCGGGCGGTGCGGTATTGGCCAACGGCAAGACGCGTGGCGGCAAGGGTGGCGACGTGACGCTTGAATCCAGCGCCAACAGTGCGCCAGGCCAGTCGCGCATGGTGCTCGATGGCGAGGTGCAGGGCTATGGCGTGAACGGCGGCGGCACCTTGACCGTGCAGGCCAGCAAGGTGCGGATCGGCGCTTCCGGCGAAGTGTCCGAAGACCAGACCTTGCGCCTGACGCCGGAGCTGTTCCGCACCGGGTTCAGCGCCTACAACATCATCGGTCTGAAGGGGCTGGAGGTCGCCGCGCAAAGCGCGATCGATGTGCAGATGCCGGTCTATCGGTTTGGCGAATCCGCCTCGACCATTGTGTCCGGTATGTCGCCGCGCGCTGCGCTGGAGCTATGGACGCCCGCGTTATTTCAGGAAGACCCGCTCAAGGGTGTCTTGACGCAAAGGGCCGGCGCTTCTGTCGCATTGCAGGCCGGCGCGACGCTTGCTGGCTTGATTGATCCTGCCAGCAGTCCGTTGTCGATTGGCGAAGGCTCACGGATCAGTGTCGATCCCGGCCAGCGCATCGGTTTGCGCGGGGCAGGCCAGATCACGCTTGATGGTGAACTCAACGCTTGGGGCGGTATTGTCGATATCCGTCAACAGCAGTTCGGCGCGATTGATGTGGCGACGTCCTTGCAAGAGGCCGATCCGACCCCGCACAACCGTTCGATCTGGATCGGTGAACATGCCTTGATCGATGTCGCCGGTCGGGCAGCCACCGCTGTCGATGCGCTGGGCCGCGTCTACGGCCAGGTCGGCAAGGGTGGCTCGATCATTGTCGGTGGCGAGATCGATGTGAAGAAAATCACGGCGACCGCTGCCGATGCTTACGTCATCATCCGCCAAGGTGCGCGACTGGAAGCGTCCGGTGCGCAAGCCGTGCTCGATAGCGGTGGGCAAGGCCCCGCTCGTGTGGCCACCGATGGCGGACGGATCACCCTGAGTTCCTACAATGGTCTGTTCATCGAGGGCAGTCTGCAGGCCAATGCTGGAGGTGCGGGTGCGGCGGGCGGGCGTCTGGAGATCGCTCTGGATACACCGGCGTACGGTTCCGCGAACTTGAGCAATGCGGTGCGCGTGCCACGTGAAATGATCATTGCCCAAGGGCCTGCGCCGGCACTGCCGCAGCCGCTGCGAGCGGGAGAGGCTTCGCCACTTTTACGCTACGGGCGTACACGCTTGAGTGCCGATCAGCTTATGAGCGGTGGCTTCGACAGCGTGAGTCTGCTGAGCAACGGTCTGATGACGTTCGACGGCGATGTCGACCTGCACATGGGACAGGGCCTGAGCCTGTTCGCCGGTTCTCTTTCATTGGCCGAGTCGGCGAGTGACAGCGCCCGGGTCAACCTCAGCGCACCTTACCTGCGCCTGTCAGGGCTGGGCACCTATTTCAGCTCGGAAGTCAAAGTGCGTCCGCGGGTGATGAGCAATCCGACAGCGCAGTTGTCCGGCGCGCAATTCACCGCCAGCGCGAACCTGCTGGACGTGGGCAACTCGCTTTCATTCGGCACCGAAGGGACTCTTGTGCAATCGGCCGCACCGGCGCTGGCGGTCAGCCGCCGTGGCTTTGGTCTGGTCACGCTCGACAGCCAGGGCGACTTGCGCTTCCTCGCGCCAACCGATGAACAGCAGCGCAGCCGTCTGTGGACTGCGGGTGACATGCACATGCGGGCTGCGCAGATCTACCCGGCCAGCGGCGTCTCGGCTGAGGTGCGAGTGGGCTATCAAAGTATGGCCGGATCGGTGCCGGAGCATACGTTGCGTATCGGCAATCACGGGGCGGCGCCGACCGCTTTGCCTTACTCGGTGTTCGGCAGCCTGACACTCAGTGCGGGACAGATCGAGCAGGGCGGCGTCATTCGTGCGCCTTTGGGGCTGATATCCCTGGGTGATGACGTCATTGTCAAAACCCGTGAACTTCACCTTCTGCCGGGCAGCGTGACTTCAGTCAGCGCCGCCGGACTGGTCATGCCCTATGGAGGAACCACCGACGGTATCGACTATCGGTACAACGGTAAGTCGGTGATGTTGAATGGCATTGCCGGAGCGACCTCCGGGGTCATCCTTGATGCGCAATACACCAATGTGCAGGCCGGGGCGGTGATCGACCTTTCGGGCGGCGGCGATTTGCGCGGTGCCGGTTTTGTCTCCGGACGAGGTGGCTCCGCCGACGCGCGTTTCAATCCGCTGGTACGCAATGCCACCGATGGCACCTTCAGTTTGCCGGGGCTGGCCAGCAACCCCGTGTATGCAATCGTGGCCGGTGACCAGAGCCGCTATGCGCCGATGCTGGCCGAGGCCGGCGCGGTCGATCCGCGTATCGGCCAGCAGATCACCCTCGGGACCGGCGTTGCCGGACTGGCACCCGGCACCTACACCTTGTTGCCATCGACCTTTGCCTTGTTACCGGGCGCCTTCCGGGTCGAAATCAATGGTCAAGCGATTGCGGGGCCGATGGACAGTGCGTTGAAGTTGCGCAATGGCTCGTGGACCACGGCCGGACAGCTGTCGATTGCCAACACCGGTATTCGCGACAGTTTGCCCAGCCAGGTCATCGTGACGTCTGCCGATGTGCTGCGGCGCTATTCACAGTACAACGAAACCGGGTTCAGCCAATTTGTGCTCAACGATGCTGCCCGCCGCGGTCTGCCGCGCGCCCGCACACCGCTGGACGGCAACACGCTGCACCTGCGCATGGTCAGCGGCGGTGAGCACGACTCAGCCCTGGACTTCAACGGGCAGGTGCTGTTCAAACCTGCCAGCGGCGGGGTTATTGGTACGGCGGTCGTGCAGGGCGGTTATACCGGCGCAGAGTTTGAAATTCTCGGTGCCGGGCATACGCGAACGCCAGGGTTCGACGGTGTATCGCTGTACGCCGACACCCTCAACCGCTTGAATGCCGGACGTTTGACCATCGGTGGCACCCCAACCGTGTATTACGGTGCGGAGGGCGGCTCGATCAAGGTGATCGGCAATACCTCGGCGATTCGTCTGCGCGAGGGCGCGATCCTCTCGGCGCCAGAGGTTGTGCTGAGCAGTAACAGCGCCAATGGCGGCATCACCATCGATGCGGGAGCGGGCGTCAATACCTTGGGGCGAGGTGACGTCCCGTATGATGCCGCAGCCGGTTTCGTCTACGAGCCGGGGCGCTCCAGCCTGCTGGTGGTGTCCAATGGCTGGACGCCGGTGCTTGCGCCCACCGATGGCGGGGGCGGGAGCATTCGTATCGGCAACTGTCCGACGGCCGATTGCACCGCTGCGGCGTTGCTGTACTCCAACGGCAGCATCATCGCCGCCACTGACAAAGACTTCGAACTGGGCGAAAGCGTGCGCTTTGGCACTCGCCAACTCGGGCTTTCGGTCGGTGTGGTCAATGCCGGCAGTGCGCAAGCACTGGCGGCAGCCAGCGGCCGCACACCCGCGGGCCTGACGCTTAACCAGAACGTGCTGGATCGCCTGTTGCAGGGCGACACGCAATCTGGCGCCCCCGCCCTGGAAACCCTGAGTCTGGTGGCCCGCGATGCGTTCAACTTTTTCGGCAGCGTGACCCTCGACACCATTGATCCGCAGACCGGCCAGAGCCGTTTGCAGAATCTGGTGTTGGGTAGCCCGGCCATCTACGGCTCGGGCGCTGCCACCGATGTCGCGACGATCCGCACCCGCAATCTGATCTGGAACGGGGCGACTCAGGCCCCGGGTACGGTGGTCAAGGACGGCGCCGGCAACGGGCACGGCACGCTGGATATTCAGGCGCAGCGGATCGAATTGGGTTATGGCCCGAACCCGCAGCCCAATGGCCTGGATCGCAATAACCGACTGGCCCTGGGATTTGCCAACGTCAACTTCAACGCCAGCGAGCGCATCACCGCCAACCACAAGGGCAGTCTGGCGGTGTACGAATCCCAAGGAGCTTATGACGCGGTCAAGGGGTTCAGCTACAGCGGCGGCAATCTCAATCTGCGCACGCCATTGCTGACCGGCGAGGCCGCCTCGGTCAGTGAACTCATGGCGGGCAACAACCTGACTCTGAGTGGTAGCGCCACAACGGCTGCCGCGGATGCCCTCGGTGCGCAACTGAGCCTGACGGCACGCAGTGTTGTGCTCGACAGTCGCATCGTCCTCGCCAGCGGCAAGCTGCTGGTCAATGCCGAGGATGATCTGCTGCTTGGCAGCGGCGCGCAGGTGGACATGGCGGGCCGGGTTCTGCCGTTCAATGATGTGCAGAAATACAGCTGGGGCGGCGACGTGTCGTTGCAGAGCAACAACGGCAATATTCGTCAGTCGGCGGGCTCGCGAATCGATCTGTCCGCCGTCAACAATCAGGCCGGCCAATTGAGCGTTGTGGCCCTGGCCACTGACGCCGGACAGGTTGATCTGCAAGGGCAGATTGTCGGCAGCAGCAGTGGCTATTACGACGCGGGCGGTACGTGGGTGCCGTACAAGGCCGCTGGCGTGGACATTCGCGCCCAGCGCCTGGCGGGTGATTTGAGCGAGGCCTTTG
Source organism: Pseudomonas sp. AC083 (assembly GCF_979253165.1). NCBI lineage: Bacteria > Pseudomonadati > Pseudomonadota > Gammaproteobacteria > Pseudomonadales > Pseudomonadaceae > Pseudomonas > Pseudomonas sp. AC083. The sequence continues at coordinate 689,148 of NZ_CEEDDH010000001.1, read as the reverse complement.
CCAGCCTAAACCTGCGCTTGAATGCTGGCGGGGTAGTGGGCAGTCGAAGCTTCCAGTTCAAGCAGGGCAATCTGCGTATCGGTAACGAACTCAAAGCGGGCGAAGTCAATGTCTCGGTGGACAACGGCAACCTGACCGTGGACGGGGTGATCGATGCCAGTGGTGAACGGGTCGGCAGCATTCGCCTTGCCGGCAAAAACGGTTTGAGCCTGACGGGCAACGCGCTGCTCGATGCCCATGGCCGCGTACTGCGCGTCGACAGCTACGGCAAAATCATCGACGCACCGAACCGCGCCATGGTTGAACTCAATTCAGGTGACGGCGTGCTGACGCTGGCCGCTGGTGCACGGATTGATCTGCGTCACGGCACCGATGCAGTGCCTGGAAACCAGGCGGGACAACGCGATGACGTGTTGCGTGGGACGCTGGAGCTGAATGCACCGCGCCTGGGCGGCGGTGACATTGCGGTGGATGCCAGCGGTACATTGAGTATTCAAGGTGCCCGCTCCATCGGGCTGAATGCCGTGCGAAGTTACAGTGATGCTGCCGATGGCACCGATCCGGCGGCCAGCGGTCGCCCGTATCAAGTGATCGATCAAGCCTACCTGGATCGCATTCACTCAGACAGCAGCGGCTTTATCGATGCGGCGCTGGGTAACAGTGATCTGCTACAACGCAAACTGGCCGGCCTCAACAATGCGACCTATGCCGATGCGTTTCATCTGCGCCCGGGGGTGGAAATCGTCAGCAAAACCGCTGACGGCGATCTGGTGGTGCAGGGCGACCTCGACTTGTCCGGCTACCGTTACGCCAGCCTTAACCCGCACACTCGCCGGACCTCGGTGTATGGCAGCGGGGAAGCGGGCAGCCTGTTGATCCGTGCCGGTGGCAACCTCGATATCTACGGCAGCATCAACGACGGTTTCGCACCGCCGCCGGAAACCGTGGACGACGCTGGCTGGAAACTGTTGCCGGGTATACAGCCTTTCGGCGGTGACCTGATCGTACCGGGCAGTGGTGTCAGCCTTGCCGAAGGGACGCTCTTTCCGGTAGGCGCCACCTTGAATTACGACCTGCCGATTCAAGCCGCCACACTGGCTGCGGGCACGGTGTTGCCGGTTCAGAGCACTTTGGCCGCACCTTACGTGTTACAGGGTGGAACGGTGCTGGCCGGCGATGTGCATGACGCGGCGGGTAACCTGATGTATGCCGCCGGTACGTTGCTCGACAACGCTGTGACCCTGCCGACCGGCAGTCGTTTGGGTGCAGGTATTCGCTTGAACAACGCCACCGCACTGCAGGCCCTGCTCTGGCCCAAAGGCGTGCCGCTGCCGGGTGCGGTTGATGCCGACAATAAAACGGTGGGTGTTGTGTTGAACGGAACGTTGGCGCTGTTGCGGGGTTCGCTGATCCCCTCCATGACCAACGTGAAGCTCGCCGATGGCACGGTATTGCTCGACCTGCGTCCTGCCAATGGAAACCAGCAAGGTCGAAACTGGGCGATCGCCAGCATGCTGCCGGCGGGCAGTGCGTCGTGGTCGATGCGCATGGTGGCAGGGGCCGATCTGACTGCGGCCGACAGCCGTAGCGTGAAACCTCAGACCAGCGTTGGCAACTTGCAAATGGCCGACACTCACTATGGTGTGAGCATGATCGAGGTGGCCGGTAAACTGGTCTGGGCGGTGGATAACGAGTATGGCTTTACACCGTACGAACCGGTTCCCGAGGAATACCTTGTGCTCTGTGATATCGCTCCCGGTTCTTGCGCGCCCATGGCGCGCAGTGTGTGGGCGCCTGGCAACTGGATGGGCATGCCGGATTACACACCGATGAACGATGACGAATTGTTCTGGTGCTCCATCGACCCGGCACTGTGCATTGAAAACAATCCGAGCAAGAGCGCCCAGGCCCACACGCAGATGTTCAGCGTTTTGCGTACTGGCACCGGCGACCTGGATTTGATGGCGGCCGGTAACCTCAGCATGGCCTCACCTTTCGGCGTCTACACCGCCGGCACCCAATCGGCAGACGTCGACGCGCGTTATAACCAGCCCCGCGGAAGGCTGTCGGCTGATGGCTCGGTATTGGGCAGCGCTGGCAGCGATTACGAAAAATGGGTCGATGGCGGCAGTGCCAGCCTCTATCAGGCCTGGTATCCGCAGATGGGCGGTAACCTGACGATCAATGCCGGCGGGTCTGTGTCGGGTGACGTGCTTGGCCGTCGCTCGGTCGCTACGGGCGACGGTACGCGGGAGCAGGTGCCGAGTGTGGCGGTGGGCAATTGGCTCTGGCGCCAGGGCACCGGCAACAACGATGTACCGACTGCCTGGTGGATCAATTTCGGCAGCTACGCTGCGCAGCCATTGCCAGCGCTGGGCGAGGAAACCAGACCTTATCTGGTGGGCTTTACCGGGTTCGGTACGCTGGGCGGCGGCAACATCAGTCTGAGCGCCGGCGGGGATGCTGGCATGCTCAAGGCCATGGGCGACGACAGGTATGCGTCGTACCCTCGCAGTCAGGGGTTGATCGTGGCTGTCGGCAGTACGGGCCGCGTGGACAGTGACGGGAACCTGCAACTGACCGGTGGCGGAGACCTGGATATTCGTCTGGGCGGTGTCCTTAATCCGTCTCTGCAGGCACGTGCCGGCCTGGCGGGTACCGGCACGCCGACGCACGACTTGCAGGGCGCGCTCATCAACCTGCGCGGTGCGGCGCAACTGACGGGCGCCGCGTTGGGCGGTATCAATCTGCAGTACGGCGCCTCGGCGCTGTTTCATGACCCACGGGAAACGCGCGCCTTCGACCCGTTCAACTCGACGGCCAGTAATGCCAGTGGTGGGCTGGTGCTGATTCCCGGTGACTCCGGCATGCGCCTCAACACTCGCGGCGATCTGGTGTTGGGTGGCGCCGCCGATCCGGGCCGCGTGAGGTTGCAGAATTCCACACCGTTTACCACGGCGGATGGCATTTACCATGCCGGTGGCGGTTTGAGTGGTTTCTCGCTGTGGACCGATCACACGGCCATCGATTTGTTCTCGGCCGGCGGCAACCTGACGCCCAGCACCCAGTTGATGGAAACCACCGGGCAGGACCCCGTCGCCGGGCTTAACGGGTCACCGACCGATGACCGCTTCGTCTTTCCTTCGATATTGCGTGCCGTGGCCGGCCAGGGCTCGATTTATGCGGGACCATCAGCGGCCTACGGCATAGGCAACCCGGCGCCGGCTCTGGCCTGGTCATTGCTGTTGGCACCTTCCAGCGCGGGGCAGCTTGAACTGATCGCTGGGGATTCGATCTATGCCGGCGGCTACGCCATCAACCAGTCAGGGGCCAGCCCGGCGGCGCTCGCCACACCGTTTGCACCCGCGTTCAATGGCTACGGCAACAACCAGTCCGCTCGGCCGATCACGACCAACGCCGGCAGCGATGGTGTGCTGGCGCAAACCAATTCGCGCTATCCACTGTTTGCCTTTGGTCCCGATAGCTACTCGGGGTTGAGCAGTGTTCAGGGGCCGGCGCGCTTCTATGCACTGACCGGTGACCTGGTAGGAATTCGCACGGGCGAAACGCTGGCGTTCGCGACCACGAAGCGCACCTGGTATGAATCGGCAGGCCCGGTGTGGATGGTGGCGGGGCGTGACATCGTGGCGTCCGGTACCAATTTGGGGCAACCCACGTTTGCGCCCGTTGGGGGCATGAGTCGCAATAACGAACAGATCGCGTCTACCGGCAATCTGTTCGTGCATAACGATGCGCGCGACATTTCGCGGATTTCGGCCGGGCGAGACATTCTCTACAGCAGCTTCGACATTGCCGGCCCGGGTGTTCTGGACGTCAATGCCGGGCGCAATATCCTGATGGAAGATCGCGCCAGCATCACCAGCCTCGGCCCTGTCGTGGCAGGTGATCAGCGCCCCGGTGCGAGCATCGTGATGCAAGCGGGTGCGGGCGCGCAGGGGCCGGATTACTCACGGTTCATTACGCGTTATCTGAACCCGCAAAACGTAGCGGATTCAGCGGTGGCCCTCAGCGCGCAGCCGGGCAAAGTGGTCAAGACCTACGTCGAAGAACTGCAGAGCTGGCTGAGCCTGGGTTATGGCTTCAAGGGTAGCGCCGAACAGGCGCAAGCCTTCTTCGCCGCACTGCCGAGTACCGAACAGGCGATCTTCGCCCGCCAGGTGTACTTCGCCGAATTGCGCGCCGGCGGCCTGGAATACACCGATGCCGACGGCCCGCGCACTGGCAGTTACCTGCGCGGTCGCAACGCCATTGCGGCGCTGTTCCCGACCACTGATGTCGCCGGCAATCCGATTCGCTACGACGGCGATATCACGTTGTACGGCGGCGCCGGAGTCAAGACGCTGTTTGGCGGCGATATCCAGATGCTCACACCGGGCGGTGGCCAGGTTTTCGGAATCGAAGGCGCGGCGCCACCGTCGACGGCAGGGATCATCACCCAAGGCTCGGGCGACATTCAGCTGTACTCGCAAGGCAGCATTCTGCTCGGCCAGAGCCGGATCATGACCACGTTCGGCGGCTCGATTCTCGGCTGGTCCGCCGAGGGCGATATCAACGCCGGTCGCGGCTCGAAAACCACCGTGGTCTACACGCCGCCAAAACGTGTCTACGACAGCTGGGGCAACGTCACGCTATCGCCGTCGGTGCCGAGCACCGGCGCCGGTATCGCCACGCTCAACCCGATCGCCGAAGTGGCGCCGGGCAACATCGACCTGATCGCGCCACTGGGCACCATCGATGCCGGCGAGGCGGGGATTCGCGTATCAGGCAACGTCAACATCGCCGCGCTGACGGTGGTCAACGCCGCGAACATTTCGGTGCAGGGCAAGGCAACCGGCGTGCCGGTGGTGTCGGCGGTGAACACCGGCGCGATTACCTCGGCGAGTTCGGCGGCATCCTCCGCTACGCAAGCGGCGGAAGACGTCGCCCGGCAGCAACAGGCAGCGGCGCGGCAGAACCAGGCTTCGGTGTTCACTGTGCAGGTGCTCAGTTTCGGCAACGAGCAACTGGCGCCGTCGCGCGATGGTGCCAGTCGCGCGCCGGCGACCGGTTATAACCCGGACAGCCCGGTGCAGGTGCTGGGCGCCGGGGCGTTGGATGAACAGGCGAAACAGCAGCTGACCGAGGAGGAGCGTGGGCAGCTGACGCTGTAAAGAACTCTCGTGCAGTACGTTTGGGCGGCCGGTTGGCCGCCTTTTTTTATGAGTGGTTATGGATATTTTTTACGGGCGTGCAACACGGTCAGAATTTTAATGTGGTCTGTCACCCGATAGACCGGTAAATAATTCGAGTTAATGACCATTTCGCGAGTGCCCGGTATTCGGCCGGAGCGGAAACCATGCGGTATCCAGGAAAGCCTTCGCGCTGCGGCGCTGAGCTTTTGGTGCAGTGCAACTGAAGCGACAGTGTTGCGTTGTTCTACGTATTCGATGATGTCAGCCAGATCTCCAAGAGCCGGTTTACTCCAGCTAACCGGCAGTGCGTCGATTATTGCGTCTCTCTTCCAGCATCTGACCTAGCAGCACCATTGCCTCATCGTGGGGGATAGGCGGACGTGGATCATCAAGTGCGGCTTGTACCTTGGCGCGATACCAAAGATCGTAATCCGCAGCCTCTTCTTCGGTTTCGAAGTCTGAAACGATAAGTGAAAGTTCAGCGCTCATCATGACCTCCATGATCAATGTGAAGCAGTCTAAGGGGATGTGGGCTCGTTGTCGTCACTGGCGGGACGAGGGAGACATCATCCGCAAACAGACGAGGCAAATCTGTCAGACGCTTCGCTTGTGATGCACGTGAAGTCGATCAGCTGTGTAGTTCAATTCTGTAGGAAATCAGCTTTTGGTCATCGGGCTGACAGCCGCCGCTCAAAGCCGCGGCCACAGCCACGCTGCAGTCAGTTACCGTCTGCAACCTTACGCTCGATCTCGTCGACTTTGCGCTGCAGCTCTTCCGCTTCCTGCTCTTTGACCCGAGTGGAAGACGGCGTGATGACTTTGTCTACGCCTTCGGTTTTGCCGTCGCGGTCCTGCAGATCGCGCTCGACCACGTTCACCGGTTTGCCGCTGGCATCGGTGGGTGGGGCGTTGGGGGTTTTGCCGTCGTTGGGGTTCATGGCGCTGGCCTCCTGTGGGTGTACACATTGGAGACAGCGCGGCGGCAGACGTTCGAAATTTTTCGGGCCAAGGCCCTCTCCCGCAGGAGAGGGCGCTGCGGCTTTTTCAGTCTTTCAGAATGTCGCGATCCTTGGTTTCCGGCAGGAAGAACGTGCCGAGTATCGCCGTCGCCACAGCAATGACAATCGGGTACCAGAGCCCGTAGTAGATGTCACCGGTGGCGGCGACCATGGCGAACGCCACGGTCGGCAGGAAGCCGCCGAACCAGCCGTTGCCGATGTGGTAGGGCAGCGACATCGAGGTGTAGCGGATGCGCGTCGGGAACAGTTCGACCAGCCACGCGGCGATCGGGCCATAAACCATGGTCACGTAGATCACCAGCACGGTGAGCAGGAGCAGCATCATCGGGTAATTGATTTTCGCCGGATCGGCTTTTTCCGGATAACCGGCGTCTTTCAACGCCGCGCCGAGGTTGGCGGTGAAGGCGTCGTTGCGGGCCTTGAAGTCGGCGGCGGTGAGGGCGCTGCCTTCGAAACTCTCGATGACGCGATCACCGATGCGCACCTGCGCGACGGTGTTCGGTTCTGCGGCGACGTTCTCGTACGGGATCGCGCGTTTCGCCAGCAGGGTTTTCGCCAGGTCGCAGGAGCTGGTGAATCTGGCCTTGCCCACCGGATCGAACTGGAACGAGCACTGCTCGGGGCTGGCGATCACCTTGACTGGGTTTTTCTCCTGAGCGACGAACACGTCCGGGTTGCCGTACTGGGTCAGCGCAGTAAAGATCGGGAAGTAGGTCAGCGCCGCCAGGATGCAGCCAGCCATGATGATCGGTTTGCGCCCGATGCGATCGGACAGGCTGCCGAAAATCACGAAGAACGGTGTGCCGATCAGCAGCGATCCGGCGATCAGCAGGTTGGCGGTCTGCGCGTCGATCTTCAGTGTTTGCAACAAGAAGAACAGCGCATAGAACTGCCCGGTGTACCAGACCACTGCTTGCCCGGCGGTGCCGCCCAGCAGCGACATGATCACCACTTTGAGGTTGTCCCAGCGTGCAAAGGATTCGGTCAGCGGCGCTTTCGAGGCCTTGCCTTCATCCTTCATTTTCTGAAATACCGGCGACTCGCTCAGTTGCAGGCGAATGTACACCGACACGGCCAGCAGAATGATCGACAGCAGAAACGGAATCCGCCAGCCCCAAGCTTCGAACGCCTCGTTACCCAGCGCCGTGCGGCAGGCGAGAATCACCAGCAGCGACATGAACAGACCGAGGGTAGCGGTGGTTTGAATCCACGAAGTGAAAAAGCCACGGCGGTTGCGTGGCGCGTGCTCCGCTACGTAGGTTGCCGCGCCGCCGTATTCACCGCCCAGCGCCAGACCTTGGAGCAGACGCAGGGTGATCAGAATCACCGGGGCGGCGACGCCAATGGTGGCGTAGCCGGGCAGGAGACCGACGATTGCCGTCGACACGCCCATGATCACGATGGTGATCAGAAACGTGTGCTTGCGCCCGATCATGTCACCCAGGCGTCCGAAGACGATGGCGCCGAACGGCCGCACCGCAAACCCCGCGGCGAAGGCCAGCAGGGCAAAGATGAATGCGGTGGTTTCGTTGACGCCGGCGAAGAAGTGCTTGGCGATGATCGCCGCCAGTGAGCCGTAGAGGTAAAAGTCGTACCACTCGAAAACCGTGCCCAGCGAGGAGGCGAAGATAACCTTGCGCTCCTCCTTGGTGATGCCGCCGCTGCGCGGTGGCGTGCCGGTGGATGCTGTGTCGATTGTGGCCATGGGTGTTCTCCGTCGTGCTTATTGTTGTAGGCCGGAGTCCCCCGTTACTGCCTGTCGCACTCTGGCCCGTTGGCATCTGCCGCCGTTGCTCTAGCGTGAAGCTTGCACAGTCTGACCGCCTCGCAGGGCTGCAAGGTTTCCTGAAGCATAATCAGCTTTTGCCAGATATCCACTCGGCCTACGCTTTGACCCAACGCTGCCGGCTCCAGGCGCTCAACCAATCGACCAGAAACACCAGCAACAGCATCGCCAGAATCACCGTACTGGCCTGGGCTTCCTGGAACAGGCTGAGGCTGACATACAGCATCTGCCCCAGGCCGCCGGCGCCGACGAAACCGAGCACGCTGGCCATACGGATGTTGTTTTCCCAGCGATACAGGCAGTAGGCGAGCAGTTGCGGGGCGAGGTTCGGCAGGGTGCCGTAGCAGAACGCGAGAAGCGGATTGCCGCCCTGCAAGCGAATCGCCTCGGCGGGTTGCGGCGGGGTGTTTTCCAGCGCTTCGGCGAACAGCCGACCGAGTACGCCGGTGGTGTGCAGAGCGAGGGCGAGGGTGCCGGCGTTCGGCCCGAGACCGGCGGCGAGCACCATCAGCGCCGCCCAGACCAGCTCCGGAATCGCCCGCAAGCCGTTGAGCAGCAGACGCGCCGCGCTTTGCAGCGGCCAGCCGAAACGCCCGGCAGCGGGCAGCGCGAGGACGATGCCGAACAGCGCCGCGAGCACGGTGCCGAGGGCTGACATAGCGAGAGTTTCCAGCGAACCGTGGGCGATGGCTTTCAGATACCCGGCGCTCAAGTCGGGACTGAGGAAACGCTGCACATAACTGCCCATCTGCTTGAGGCTATTGGCGCTGCCGAGTTCGGCGAGATCCAGTTCCAGATAAGCGAAGGAAGCGAACACCGCAAATGCGATCACGACGATCAGCAGCAGGTTGATCAGGCGCCTCATGTCAGCCTCCAGCGCAGCAAGCGGCTGAGTTGATCGGCGCACAGCACCAGCAGCAGGAACGTCAGCAACATGCTGGCGACTTCACCGCCGGCGAACATGCGGATCGACAGGTCGATCTGTTGCCCCAGGCCACCGGCTCCGACAAAGCCCATCACCACCGAGGCACGGATCGCGCACTCCCAGCGGTAGACGGTGTAGGAGAGCAATTCGGCGGCGACATTCGGCAGCGTGCCGTAGGCAAACGCCGCCAGTCGACCGCTGCCGGCCTGCAACAATGCGTGCGCAGGGCGTTGGTCGGTGGATTCGAAAATTTCTGCGTAGACCTTGCCGAGCATGCCGCTGTAGGTAATGGCGATGGCTAGCACGCCCGCCGCCGGGCCGAGGCCGACCGCGCGCACAAACAACAGCGCCCAGACGATTTCCGGCACGCTGCGCAGAAAGATCAGCAAGCCGCGCACCGGCCAGCGCAGCAAACGCCCGGGCAGGCTCGGCACGCCGGCCCGTGACGCCGCAGAGAGCGACAGCGCGCGACTGGCGATCAGGCTTGCCGGTACCGCCAGCAGCAGGGCCAGGGCCATGCCCGCTGTGGCAATCGCCAGGGTTTGCAGGGTGGCTTTGAGCAGCAGTTGCAGGAACGCTTGATCATGCGCCGGTGGCCAGAACGCCGAAACGAAACGGCCCATTTCGTTCTGGCTGTCGGCCTGAAACAGCACGCCCAGGTCGAGTTCGCTGAGCTGAATGCCCGGCCACAGCAGGGCCAGCGCCAGCAGCGTCAGCAACAATCGCGGCCACGCCGCCGGGTCCCGTGAATCGGCCTTCAGCATCGCGGAATCTGCACAATCAGAGGCGCGACCGCTGGCGCTGGCGATTGCAGTTGTTCATTGGCGTACAGCGCATCGAGCTTGTCGCGGCTGACTTCATCAGAAGAACAGTCGAAAAGAATCTGCCCGTCGCGCAGGCCGATGATCCGTGGAAAGTGCGCCAGCGCCAGATCCACCGCGTGCAGGCTCGCCACCAGCGTGACGTTGTGCTCGCGAGCATGGCGCGACAGGATCGACAGCGTGTGGCCGGCGAGGACCGGGTCCATTGCTGAAACCGGCTCGTCGGCAAGCAATATTTCCGGCGCCTGATACAGCACCCGCGCAATGCCGACGCGCTGCAATTGCCCGCCGGACAACTGCTGGCAATGGGCGAACAGTTTGTCGCCCAGATCCAGTCGCGCCAACGCCGCGCGAGCGCCCGCCACATCCAGTGGATGCAGCAGGTTCAGCAGACTTTTGCCCAGACTCCACTGACCGAGCTTGCCGGCCAGCACCGCCGTAATCACCCGCTGACGCGGCGGAATCGGCGGCGCCTGATGCACCAGGCCGATGCGCGCACGCAGGCGCTGCCGCTGGTGCGCCGACATGTGCCAGGCGCGTTCGCCGAGCACTTCGATCTCGCCGCTGCTGGGCTTGAGCGCAGTCGCCAGCAGATTGAGCAGGCTCGACTTGCCCGCGCCGGACGGGCCGATGATCGCTACCTGTTCGCCGGCACCAATCTGCACGTCGATGTTACGAAGGGCATCGACGCCATTGGCATGGCGCAGGCTGCCTTGGGTGAGGCGTAGGGTCATTTCAGCAGTTCGGCGGCGCGGGCGGCTTCCTCGATGCCCTTGTAGTTCTCGGGCTTGGTCTCGATGAAACGACTGGCGGCCTGCAGATCGAGGATTTTCTTCTGCTCAGGATTGGCCGGGTCGAGGTCGAGGAAGGCTTGCTTGATCTTCGCGGCCAGCTTCGGATCAAGGGTGCCGCGCACGGTCCAGTTGTAATCGAAGTAGGTCGGCGTGGTGGCAAAGACCTTGACCTTGTTGGTGTCGACCTTGCCGGCGTCGACCAGTTTTTGCCAGACGCTGGCGTTCAACACCCCGGCGTCGACCTTGCCGGCCTGCACCCAGGCAACGGTGGCGTCATGCGCGCCGGAGTAGGCGACGCGGCTGAAGAAGCCCTCAGGTTTGATGCCGTCGTTTTTCAGCATGAAGTAACGCGGCATCAGGCTGCCCGAGGTGGACGACACCGAACCGAAGGCGAAGGTTTTGCCCTTGAGGTCGGCGAGGCTTTTCACGTTCGGGTCGGCGGTGATGAATTTGCTGGTGAACTGCGCGTCCTGCTCGCGCTGCACCAGCGGGATCACTGGGGTGGTGGCGTCGGTCTTCAAACGTGCCTGCACAAAAGTGAAACCGCCGAGCCAGGCCATGTCGAGGCGATCGGTGGCCAGCGCTTCAACCACGGCTGGATAGTCGGCGACAGGCACAAACTGCACCTTCATGCCCAACTGCTGTTCAAGATAGGCGCCCAGCGGTTCGAACTTGCGCAGCAGCTCGGTCGGGGCTTCGTCGGGAATCGCGCTGACGCGCAACACATCAGCGGCTTGCGTCATCAGGGCAGAAAAGGACAGCGCCAGACCGGCGGTGAGGGCGAGGGTACGCTTGAACATAGAATTCTCCGTTTCGTAAGCGTCAACATTCGAAGGGCCACCGGTAGTCAACGGCGCGCCACGTCAGGGTAGACGAAACGGCGAGGTTATACGCATTCGCGAGGAGATTGGCCAGCCTCCGTGCCGGCGCGTTGTGTCTGTTTGTGTGCCGTTCCGGTCAAGCCGCTTCGGGCAGTCTGGCAATCACCTTGATCTCGAAATCGAAACCCGCCAGCCAGGTCACGCCGACAGCGGTGATGGTCGGAAACGGCGCTTCGCCCCAAAACTCCGGCACCACAGTCCAGATCGTTTCGAACGTCGAGTGCGGATCGACCATGAACACGGTGACATCCACCGCATCATCGAAGCTGCAACCGGCCGCAGCGAGGATCGCGTTGAGGTTGTTGAAGGCGGTGCGTACCTGGCCGGGCAAATCCGCCTCCGGGGAACCGTCCTCGCGACTGCCGACTTGTCCGGAGACAAACAGGAAACCGTTGGAGCGAATCGCCGGCGAGTAACGGTGACGTTCATATAGGGCGTGGCGGGCAGGTGGGAACACTACATCGCGCTTGGACATGGGGCTGACTCCATCAGTGGGTTGATGGAAACGACTTTAGGTATTTGCAGTGCGCGGATAAACGCGCAAGCTTGGCGTTCACTGTTTGCAAATCCCAAACAATCGAGGGGCGCGGATGGACCGGTTCGATGCGATGCAGGCCTTTGCCCGGGTGGTCGAGGCGGGCAGTTTCACCAAGGCTGCCGAAACCTTGCACATGAGCAAGACCACGGTGACGCAACTGGTGCAGCAACTGGAGGCGCGGCTGCGGGTCAAGCTGCTCAACCGCACCACACGCAAGGTCAACGTCACCGCTGATGGCGCGGCGTATTACGAGCGGGTGATCAAGCTGTTGGCCGACATGGACGACGCCGAAACCAGCCTGCCCGGTGCCGCCGCACGGCCGCGCGGGCGCTTGCGCATCGACGTGCCGAGCCCGTTCGCGCGGCATATTCTGGTGCCAGCCTTGCCGGATTTTCACGCGCGCTACCCGGACATCCAGATCGACATGGGCGTTAGCGACCGCATCGTCGACATCATCGATGAGAACGTCGATTGCGTGGTGCGCGGCGGCGAGCTGCTCGATCAATCGTTGATGGCGCGCAAGCTAGCAGATCTGCCCTTGGGTGTTTTCGCCGCGCCGGCTTATCTGGATCGCGAAGGGACGCCTGAGCACCCACTGGAACTGCAAGACTCCCATCACCGCGTCGTCGCTTTCCTCTGGGCTCGCACTGGTAAACCTCTTCCGTACACGTTGCACAATGGCACCGAGCGCCTGCAGATCAAGGGCCGGCATGTGCTTGCGGTGGATGACGGCAATGCTTATCTGGCGGCGGGGCTGGCGGGCATGGGGGTGCTGTGGTTGCCGACGTATATGTCTGACGCGCATGTGGCGCGGGGCGAGTTGGTGCAGTTGTTTGAAGGCTGGCAGCTTGAGTCGATGCCGCTTTATCTGGCGTACCCGCCGAACCGGCATGTCAGTTTGAAATTGCGGGTGTTCATTGATTGGGTGGTGGGGCTGATGGCGTAACAGAGTAGTGATGCAGCTATTGCGGGTGCGCGCCACAAGCCAACCGACCTCCGGCTTTTTCGAGTGATTGAGCATAAGAGACGTAAAGACGATTACGGAGCCGTCCTTGATTGCAGGTCAATGTCGGCGGGCCATTGCACTTTCGGGGCGAGGCGGCGGGCGAGGTTGAAGCGCACGTCTTCGTTGTTCCAGTCGCGCGGTGGTCTGGGGAAGGTGGGCAGGGCTTGCGGGCCTTGCTGCATGAACAGTTGGGCCATGGCCCAGTACATTTCACCCTGCATGGTGCCGTGGGCGAAATGGAAGCGTTCGAGCACCTGACAAGTGCCGGGTTTCACCACGGCGATGCTCACCGACTCGATCAGGCCGCCGGTGCCCATGGGGCCATATACGCTACTCACCTCGGCGCGCAGATCATCCCAGTCGTAAACCTCGGCACGCACGCCCCAGGCAGTTCGGCTGAATGGGCGTAGCCCGTCGTGGTGGAAGCGATAGACGTAGACTTTGCGGCGCAGGCGGTTGAAGCGGATGGGTTCGTCGCGGGGGGCTTCTACGTCCATTCGCCAGACATGAATACCGAACCAAAACAGGACAATGGATAAACCGAGGCAGACTAGAATGAAGCCCCAATCAACAGATTCCCATGGTGCAGGAGGGAGGATTAGGGGAGTTGTAAGCAGGAGAAAGGACAAACCTAGAATAGCTATCCCCAACCAGGCGCCTAGCCCTCGTATTCTCAGTGCCGAGCGTGGTAGTTCAAGGTAAATGGCATCCGCATGATTAGGCGGACTTGGCATCACGGGTGGATATGGGAGGTTGCTAGGAGTTTGATCCGGCTTTGGCAGATCGCGTTTCCAGGCAGGCGCTGGTGGGTCAAGTAACGGTTCGGTGTACGACATTACGGAGCCGTCCTTGATTGCAGGTCAATGTCGGCGGGCCATTGCACTTTCGGGGCGAGGCGGCGGGCGAGGTTGAAGCGCGCGTCTTCGTTGTTCCAGTCGCGCGGTGGTCTGGGGAAGGTGGGCAGGGCTTGCGGGCCTTGCTGCATGAACAGTTGGGCCATGGCCCAGTACATTTCGCCCTGCATGGTGCCGTGGGCGAAATGGAAACGCTCGAGCACCTGACAGGTGCCGGCTTTCACCACGGCGATGCTCACCGACTCGATCAGGCCGCCAGTGCCCATGGGGCCATATACGCTGCTCGCCTCGGCACGCAGATCATTCCAGTCGTATACCTCCGTACGCACACCCCAGGCAGTTCGGCTGAATGGGCGTAAGCCATCGTGATGGTACCGATAGACATAGACTTTGCGGCGCAAGCGGTTGAAGCGGATGGGTTCGTCGAGGGGGGCTTGCACAGTCATGCGCCAAGCATAGATACCTAACCAAAAACCGGAGATAGAGCTCAGGAGCATTCCTAGGCTCGGGACTAAGGGCAGAAAACTGGCCGTTGCCAAGATATACGCACCTCCAATGAGTAGTGAAAAAATGGCGAGAAGGATTAAGACCACTGCGACGCATGCGCAAAGGCCGCGCTTCCTGTATGCCGAGCGTGGCAACTCCAGGTAAACGGAATCCAGATAATTGGGTGGATGGGGTAGCACTGGCGGATAAGGATCGGTACTTGGGGGCAGATCCGGCATTGGCAAATCGCGCTTCCAGCCTGGGGCGGGGGGATCGAGTAAAGGTTTGGTGAAAAACATCAAGTGAACTCTGGAAAGATTAAAGGTTGGAGTACGTTGTAAGAGTCAGTGCTGCATAGCCTTCGGTGACGGTGCGATCTGGCCAGTAGGTCAACGACAGGATTGCCCCTTCGACTCGTTGGGAACGTTCCAAAGACTTGAATACGAGGGCGCCCGAAATGTCCAAGACCTGTAGGGCGCTGTTGTTGGGTGACATGGCGCTGCGAGTTTTGACGGTCGGCGTGCCGGCCTCCGCCTGATAATGTATTTTTTGGGCGGGTTCGGTCGTGCCGTTCGCTGTCAATGGCGCGGGAGGAGCAATCAGGTTGCCGCTCGCGGCTACTTCGCCGATACCCTCAGTGTATGGATTGTCGCCCTCGCGCAGGAGGCGCAGGGTCCATTGATAATTCGAATGTTCCGGATGAAAGCAGGGTAATACCAGGCGATATTCCAGCCTCTCTTCCTGAGCGAGGGTGCCTGCGCCGCCGGTCGAACCGCCCCGGTGGTGGCTCTCGCCGGCGATCAAACGCAGACGAAAGCGAACATCGGCTTCGACGCCAAAAGTTGCTGCGTTGAGTTCGGCGACGGCAATCGAGGCGTGTTCGGGCTGATTCCAGTGAATCTTTGGCGTTTCGTCGGCGTAACCGAAGATGCAGCGCCTGGCCCATGTTTCCAGTGGTGTGGATTCCTGCCGTTGAGCCCACTTTTGTAGGGAAAACGCTACGATGCCTAGGACTATCGCAACGCCTAACGGCCCCATAAGAGCGAGTGATGTCGTTGATGCGGCAAAGATGCCTGCGCCAGCTGCGAGCGCATACAAAACTCCCGATAATGCATATCCTCCTGCTGCTGATTTATCTCCTTGCTTCCAAGTTCTACTAGCCGCCATCCCAGCCTGCGTCGCATCAAACAAACCGGTCACAGCTCCAATCACGGCTCCCGCTCTGGCAATTATCTGGCCAGCCCGATATGTAGCCTTGGCGGAAGCTGTCACCCGAGCAGGCAAGCCTGCCGCATGCTGAATTCTCCCCGCGCCTGCTTCAAGTGCGATCCCTATCACTTCCATGCCGGCAGCCAGTACCCCCAGCGTCGCGCCATACAGCGCCAGTCTGGCTTCAGGAGCCTTGTCGCCCAGCGCTCGCTCGGCTTCTTCAAAGTTTTTCTTCATGGAGTCGTTGAGCAGATAAAACCCGCCCAACGCCAGCAACAGCTGACCGCTGCCGGCAACTCCCCGTAGCCCAGTGAACCCCGCACGCACCCAGTTGGCTGCTACCGTTGTTGACACCATGAGCCCGCGTAACGTCGCCCGGGCCTTCGGGTCCAGGCTGCCAACGCCTACCGCTGCTTCCTGCAGTAAATGCTGGGCGCTGGCTCCCGCGCGGCCAACGCCTTGCTCGGTATTGCGCATCAGGTCGCGTCGCAGATTGTCGGCTTCGCCCTCCACCCAAACCGTCAGGGTGATCAGTTGATTAGCCACTTTGGGATCCAGCACGGCCATGCTGAGAAGCCCTGTCCTGATCAGCGGGACGACTTTCCTTTGCACCTTTTGGAACTTGTGGTTCACCTTGTCCACGTTGGCTTGTGCGCTTTTTTCGCCCAAACGGATAGCTTCGGACGCCCGACTTTGCGCCTTGCGCAAGTATTCGGACAGCAACGCGTAGTACTCGCTGAACTTCATTTGAATCTTGAGTTCGGTGAGGTGGACGCCGTTGTACAACAGCTGGCTTGCACTGTTGAGTCGAGAAACTACACGACTGACGCCGGGCCCGAGTCTCGGTTGGAGTCGTGCGCTGGCGGCGTTGAGTGCGCCGAGGAGTTGGGCCATGGCGGTCTGGATACGCGGCTGGACATAGCGGTTGAATTCATCGCTGGTCAGCGCCTTGGACACTGCCGAGTAAAGCTTTTCACTGTCGTTCCAGTCGGCGTCGCCGGTCACGCTGAAACTGGGTAACAAGCCCGCCAGCAGCGATTCGTCCCGCCTCAATATCGCGCGATAGACCGGGCTCTGCGGATTTTTCAGCCACTCGAGCCAAAGCTTCGCTGTCGGGTCTTTATCCGTAAAAGGCGCTTTTTCATTGGCGCTGTTTTGGTTGACGAGCGGTGCTTCGCTGATGCCGCCGCGCAGGCACATCGTCATGGTCAGACTGTAGGCCACTCCTGACGTGAAATCAGCGCCATCATAGTCATGCTCCTCAATGTGCTTGAACGGCGCGCCATGGCAGAGCTCTGCGTATTGCCTGCCGCACCAATCGATGTAGTGTTGGTAGTTTGCCAACTCGCGCTGATAGTCTTCTTCAAACGAGGCGCGATCAGCTTCGCTGTAGCGCTTTTCCAGTGACGCATTGTATTTCCGGACTTTTTCTTCGATGGCGCGTCGACGCTCCACCTCCGGGTCGCCAAAGGTCGGGGCCGCATCGCCCGTCATGGGAGCAAATGAGGCGGTCTGCTGGTCGGCCCAGATCGGGTGCATTTGGCGAATCGCCAGTAGCAGATCTGACGTTTGGCGCTTGTAGGTCCTCATCGGGTCTTCAATGTATCGCTGACGCGCCTCAATCCAGCCGTTACGCAAGTAGTTGTACTGTTGAATCAGGCCCACCGTGTCGTCCAGCACCAGAGCGAGTACACCTTGCTGCAACCCTTGCTGGTCAATCGTTTGGCGCAAGTAATTCTTTAGTGCACCCAACCGTGTTACGCGGCTGTGAAACCCATGGACCTTATCCAGGTCTCCGACAGCCTGATGACGCTGGTATTCATGAACTTGCTGATCCACGCGAGGCTCCGTCGCTGTCATCAGCAACGCGTTCTCTACGCCGTCGGGGGCGTCCAGAGCAGTTCGCAGGTCGAGTTTTCGGAAGCGTCCCGAAGCAGCGCTGTTTTTATAAGCGTCGAGAACGCTGCGAGGCCACGGATCACTGGCAAAGGCCAGCCACGCATGGGTGTACTTACGGATATCGATGTTGAGAAAGGACGCTGGAGCGTCGTGGCCCGCCGAGGTACAGGCATCGCACAATGGAGTCTCATTGGCCTCGGGAGGTGCGTCGGGATTGAACTGACGTAGATAACCATCGGGGGTTACTTGATAGGCTTGCCAGGTCTGCTGATCAAGTAGTACGTACAAATAGCCCGCGCGTAATGTACGCAGGCCCATGCGCGAATTGGACATCGCACCGGTGTCTTCGCTAGCTCGCGGTACCAGAGCCTTTCGCAGCGGGAGGATTGGTAATCCTTGCCGGTTGCAGGCGTTGCATTGGTCCGAAGGAAGGCATGTTTCTACTACGGTAATCTCAAGCTGCGAACTCAGGGTCATTGATGTGCTCCTGCAAAGGTCAAATCCGACACGATCCTTTGCCAGGACTGGTCATTCAATTCGGCAAAAAGTTTTGCGAGTGAGGTGCCATTCTCGATTGCCCGCTCTATGACCAGGCCTATATCTGTGTGTGTATGGAGGCTCGAATGCAGCATCAGACGGTGTAATGCCAAGGCCACAATGTCGTGATGGTTTTTCAGCCCCAAATGGCGAGCGTCACGTATCTGTTTATATGCCTGAGCAGCGGCTTGAGGAGGGAGCAAAGTAGGGCCTTGCCAGCGAGCAGGGGCGTAAGCAAGCGGAAGGCTGACAGCGCGACGCCAAGCGCCGAGCAGTGAGGACACCAGTGGGGCATCCTGTTGTATTGAGCTGGTGAATGCCGAGAATTCAACGCTCGTGTCCGGCTGGCCAATCAAGCGACTGCTGGCGCCACTGCTTGTGGGGACGAGCCACTGATGGATCGGCCACCAGTTTCCTGTCTCCCCAACTTTCAACGTTGCGACCAGCAATTCCAGGCGTAACGGCTCATACACCGGAAAGAATTTTGTGCCCACCGAGATTGGTAGATAACCGAGTTTTATCAGGTGACTGCTGACCGTCGTGGCTTTTGCGGCACTGCTGAGCCATCCACATACATAGCGTCTTGAGCGACGTTCATCTTCTTTGGCACGCAGTGCCGACAACGACAATAAGTACCCTGAGGGTTCGGCACCAGCCGCGGCTAGAGTCACCAGCACCGGGCATGCTTGCGGTGTATGGGCCAAATCTGGGCGGCGCAGTTTAGTTACTGCATCGCTGCCTAATGATTGGCACAGAGCGTCGATATGCAATGGGTCGTCTTCGGCGCAGTCCGCCAATGGATCAAGCAACAGATACAACGACGCATTGGCGGCGTGCTGCTCCTTCGCGAAGGCCTGGATAATAGTTGGAGTCATTTTATTTTCTCCACGCAAGTGTGTCCCGCCTCGGGCTCCAGTTGCAGAGAAAAAGGTTGCCCGCCGCCCGACGCCGTTGCCGACACTGGCCCTTGGATTGTGATGGCTAAGCCGTTGAGGTGAATGCCTTGAGCATCGAGAGTGATACTGCCCCCTGGGCCTTTGAAGACGACTTTCTCACTGGCCTGCAAGCTATAAACGGTCGTAGCGCACTTAAACCCCTGACCTGCCTGAATGCTATGCAACCCCTTGATGGTGTGCTCGCTATCACCGCCAACTTCGATATAGCGGTTGGCGCATGTGGACTCGTATCGGTCATTGCCCACGGCATCCCACCGATCGCGTCCAATGAAAACCTTATAGTCACGGCCGACGTCCAGATTGCGATTCTGGCCTATGGCGTGAATTTGATCATTACCGATCACAACATGCTCATCGTTCCCAATCTCTTCTTTACGATCATTGCCAACAAAGACCCTATTGTCGTTTTTGACATGAACGTTCTTGTCCCTCTCCGCATGAATAAACACCTCCTGCTGCCCCAACTCATCCTCAAACCGCAGCTCATTGAAACCTGCCCCTTTGTGAGTGCGGCTTTTGATGGTCATGCGGGTTTTGTGTTTCGGTAATTCATACGGCGGCAGGTTGGTTTGCCGATATGCACGCCCGGTCGCAATTGGCTGGTCGGGGTCGCCGTCGAGATAGCTGATGATCAGTTCCTGCCCGACTCGTGGTATCGCCATCGCACCCCAGGTCGCCCCGGCCCAACCTTGTGCCACACGAATCCAGCATGAGCTCTGGTCGTTGTTTTTATCCGAACGGTCCCACGGGAACTGCACCTTGCCCCGGCCCCATTCATCGCAATAGATCTCTTCGCCCGGCGGGCCGACCACGCTGGCGATCTGTGGGCCGTCAATGCAGGGTTTGTCACGTAGCGGGGATTTCCAGTCGGAGGTCCAGCGGATTGCGCTGGCGTGCATCTCATAAGACGTGCCTCGGTCGCTGCCGAACGATTCCTCTTCGAGGCTGCTGTGCTGTTTGCCTTGATGCTGAACGGCGATGGTGCGCCAACGGTCGTTGAAATCCTCACGGGGATGATCGTTGAGGTCGAACGCAAGCCCCGGTTGCAGGCGGGCGTCATCACCTTCCAGATGCGCGAGTTTGGCGTCGTTGCGTAGCGCAGTCAGCCGGGTCTTGGTGAAGGGCTTGCCGGCGATATCGCGTTTGTAACGGCCCGGATAGTCGTAGCGTTCGTAATCCTTGTGCTGGTTGTTCAGGTCCTGATCACCGGTCGCGGTGTGCTGTTGGTTGTAGCGCGGGTGGGTGAAGGTGTAGTCGCGCTGCACCTGGCGTGCGGTGCGCACTTGTTCGGTGTAGTGGAAGCGGGTCAGTGCCGGTTCGATGGAATCGCCGCCGGCCATCGGTTGGTAGAGCACCGGGCAGTCTTTATGGGTGCCGATCGTGCCGAGTCCGCCGACGCGGTCGGTCAGGATCAGGGTGTGGCCGTCGGTGCGGTGTTCGAAGGTGTAGAGCAAGCCTTCCTCGGCAGCGAGGCGGGCGATGAAATCGAGGTCGGTTTCGCCGGCCTGTACGCAGTATTCGCGGGGTTGGTGGTTGAAGCAGATCTCGCTGCGGATGTCGGTCATCTTCTGCTCGGCCAACACGCTGGTAATGATGTCGGGCACGGTCTGGGCCTGGAAGATGCGCCAGTTGGAGCGCAGATCGAAACGCTTCAGGGTCGGTTCGATCACGGCGCTGTAGCGGGTGCGACGAAAACCGGTGTCGCCCTGCGTGAACAGGCTGACCAGACCGTGGACGTAGCGCACCGCGGTTTCGCCGCGCCAGATGGTGAACAGCCCCGCGAGGTCGAGTACGCGGTTGAAGTCGATGGCGGCGTTGTGGCTGGCCAGTTCCAGAGTGAGTTTGAATGGCTGGGACAGGCTTTCCTCGAGGGTGAACGAGACCACCTCGAACGGATCGCCCTTCAAGGGCTCAAAGGTGAAACGCAGGTCGCTTTGGCGGGGCATGGGGCCTCCTTGTCGGGTGTGAATGTCAGTCGATCAGCCAACTGCGATCACCGTTTTCCAGTTCACCGTCGTGGTCGGTGCTGTCACCGACCCGGGCGACCGGTTGTCCGTCTACGATCATTGAGGGCGAGCCGCTGGTGATCACGGCGCCACATCCGAGGGTGTCGCCAACACGAGCGACGGCGCGACCGTTGATGGTCGTGTTGCTCGTACCGCTGTCGACGGTGGTGGGGCCACACAACGGGCAATCATGGTCATGTCCGACCAGAACGACGGCGGGCATACAACCTCCTGAAAATTATCGGGGCACTGAACATTCCGCCGCCGGTGCGACGGAATGTGGCGGTTAGCGATTAAGCCGGCTTGCGCCAGTCATCCGAAGCTTCGGTACCGGCCACCACATGACTCCAGCTGACCTTGCGGTAAGACAGGCTGGTCTTGATCAGTTGGGTGTAGTTGGAGTTGTCGCTGTCCTGGGCGTGGGGCAACACGGTGTGGATGTCGACGACGGTGGCCTCTTCCAGTTTGGTGGTGAAGAAGTGCTCCTGTTTGCCATCGGTGGAGGTACGGAACCACTTCACTTCAACAGTTGGCAGCATTTCGCCGGTGGCCAGGGCCTGGTAAAGCAACGGCGAGGCTTTGTTCAGTGCGCTGGTGAAGGTCAGTGGTTTATGCACGCGCTGTCCGGTGGGTTGGCCGCTTTGTGGGTCAGTTGGGGCACCGATCTGATGGTCGATTTCCTGAGCGAGGATTTCGTCCTCGTGGCCCTCCACGAAGACGTTGCCCACCGAGTCAGCGGTGAAGGCGCCCTTGGTGATGTGGCCCTGGTTTTTGCCGTGGATGCTGATGTACGCGGGTGTTGGCATGACTAGCTCCTTGTCGCGATGATTTAACGACCCTGAAGTCGTGGGTTTTGGCCCAAGAGGCCATGGCTTCGCAGCGCTCGGGATGAGCACGCTGAAAATCGGTTACAGGCTGAGAATCCGTTCCAGTGACACCAGCACTTCCTGAGTGATGGCATTCAGTCGGATCGTGTAGATCGTGTAGGCAACCGTCAGCACGACCGCTGCCAGAGCCCAAGGCGTCCACAACGGCCATGTCCGCTTGATCCGGTAGTTGCGTGGCGCGACGTTTTTCAGCGGATCGGTCAGGCGCACGGGCGTCTCGCCACGCAGTGGGCGCAGCAAGCCATGCAGTTGTTCGATGATCTTCTGTATTTCGTCATCGCCCTTGGCATGGGCGCCGTATTTGCCCTTGAGGCCGGAGATCAGGCACTGGTACATGAACTCCAGCACGTGCTGGTACCGGGCTGCTTCGGGGATCATGTTGTTCATGACGGTGAAGAATTTTTCGCCGCCCTGGGTTTCCCCGTGGAACTGACTGAGCAACGAGCGTGCGCTCCAACTCGAGAGCCGACCCCAAGTGGTGCGCATGACCACTTCGTCAATCAACAGGCACAGGCTGTAGGAATAGGCCTTGAGCATGCCGGCGTCGTAGTCGAGCTGGCTGACTTCTTCCATGATTGTGGTGATCTGGTTGCTGACGCTCAGGTACAGCGCGGGCACGTTGTCGTGCTGGCCCAGACGGCGCAGGCGGATCACCAGGCCGATCAGTGGCGTGGCGGCATCGCACAGCGGGTTCCAGGCCACGCCGCGCAAGTCGAATTCGGGGTCTGCGAGCAGTGGTTCGGGTTTTGGTGGGGGCTCCGTGGTCGCGAGCAATTGTGAGTTGTCACGGATGTGCCGTTGAAACTCATTAACTACTGGGGGCAAGGGCTGTAATTCTGGAACGGTGGTGCTGTCAGTCATTTCACACATCTCTCTCACTCCTGATCGCCCAGAACTGCAACTCCAGCGCCGGGAATTCGCCGGCAATGTGAAAACCGAACCCGCTGCCGCTACTCAGGCTTTGCCAGGCCGGGTGATGGCGGTCGAGTTCGAAGTAGCTGAAGCCGGCATGGAACGGCAGATGGCGCGGCGCCACCGGCAGCGGCCGCAGGGGAATGCCCGGCAGTTGCAGGCTGACCAGTTGCTCCAGGCCTTCGGTGGAGCTGATCTTGATCTGCTTGGGCAGTTGCTGACGCAGGGTCTCGGCGGGCAGTTCGGCGCGCACGGCGAGGATGAATTCGGCGTTCTCCAGCAGGCGCTTGTCGTTCAAGGCGGCGCTGCGCACGCCGTATTGCTGATCGATGATTGGCAGCGACACCGCACGTGGTTGCAGCACCGTGCCCAAGGCGCGACGCAAGGTGTGTTCGAGTATCTGGAACGACTGGCGCAGGTTTTCGTGCTGATAGGCCGGATATTCCTGCGGCAGGTGGCCCTCGTCGGTAAAGGTCACCAGTTCGCCGCAGGCTTGAGCCAAGGCGATGTACAACTGTTCCGGATGAACCTGACGTTGGCGGGCCAGGTGCTGGAACAGCGGGAACAACCGATTGAGGGTTTGCAGCAGGTTGAAGTCGCTGACGTCAGCCACCCCCGACTGCCCCGGTGAGCCGATACGCTGGGCCAGATTCTTGGCCCGCTCGCGCATCAACCCGGTCACTTCACCCAGGTAGCGATGCAACGCCGGCACCGCTTGCAGTGACAGACTGGTGGGGTAGAAGTGCTCGTCCATCACCAGGCTGCCGTCCGGGCGCTTGTCTTTGATTCTGCCGATGGCGATGCCGGTGAAAGCACTGCGGTCGCTGCGTTCGAGCATCAGTTGCAGGTTGGGTACGGCCAGGTCCATACCGACCTGATCGCCGTCATGGCTGTGGGTGTCGCGGATTTCCTCGCGCAGGGCGATATAGCGACTGTTGCCGTACTGGTCGGGCCAGCGTATTTCGAGGGCGCCGTTGGAGCGCAGCGGCAGGGCCAGATAGACGATCTGGCCGACCGCGCTGCTGTCAGCGATCTCCAGCGGGGAGGGCGGTGCCAGATCATGAGGAATGTCGAAGACGCTGCCATCGGGCATGATTCCACACGCCTGGTTAATCGCGACCTTGCCGAAGCTCAAGTACTCGGTGTTAAGCGTCAGCTCGCTGAAGCCGTAAAGGGCGTCGTTGAGGCTGTGCAGGCGCTGATGCACGGCGGCTTCGGCGGCGCGGGCCTGTTGCTGGAAGTGCTGGGGTTTGACGAACAAACCCTCATGCCAGATGACGGGGTTGCGTGAACTCATCGGTGGTTACTCGGGGCAAAAGCGGCTGAAAAAGGCGTCATCGGGTTTCTGCCTTGAGGCTGACCTGGGTGGCATCCAACTGCACCAGGACGGCGTACTGGCGGCCTTTTGGCTCGACGCGCAGGCGCTGTTTCCACTGGCCGACATCGGTGCTGTGGTAGTTGGCGATCACTGCGATAAAGCGCGTGTCTCCATCCAGTGCGCGAAGGTCGATGAACTTGAATTGGCCGGGGTTGAGCAGGTAGTCATCGGCGCGGATGTAGGTGCTGCCCAAAGTCTTTTTCAGGTCTTCGGCCATGGCCTGAGGGCTGGCGTTGACCAGCAGCGAGTCGTCGGTCAACTGCAAGACCTTGAAGGCGATCGGCGTGGCGACATGTTGCAGCGCCGGGTTGCCCCACGGCGTGGTCAGGCGAACGCCTTGGTCGTCGTAGTCACCCAGCAGCGCTTCGTCGATAGGCGACATTGACACCACGGGTTCTGGTTCCGAGGTCAGCGGTGACTGGGCCGGCACGCTTTCGTAAAGGTGATTGAGCAAGGTTTGGACTTTATCCGTCAGCGCCTGCGGGCTGGTGGCCTGCACGTTGAGAGTGTAAGGGGAATGGATCGAGTCCTCGTCCGGTGCCGTGCCGGTGCTGATCAGCCGTGGATTGACATTGTCGCTGGCGTACAGGCTCAGGGAGTAACGGCTGGGCTGGTCGTCTGGACCACCAACCGGGATCGACGGCGTCCAGATCACTTGGCCGATTTTGCCGAGCATGGTGCAGCCGCCGAGGGCGAGGCAGGCCAGCAACAAGGTGCCCAAACGCAGGTTGCTGAACAGGCTGGCGCTGCGTTTGTGTGCAGGCGCGCCAATATCCGCCAGCACTTCGGGTAGCGGCGCCTTATCCATCGCTAGCAGCGGATCACCTTGCTCCGCCAAATCCACCGGCCGGCAAAGGCGTTCGAATTCAGGGCAAGTGCCAGTTCGCCTATCCGCCGCTGGCCGACTCGGCAGGTCTCCTTGGTGCCACACGTGCATGCCCTCAGGATGGTCGCCGAGCAGCTCATCGAGCGAATGCTGCCCCGGGGCGTGCTCGCCCAACTGCACCGCGACCTGATACGCACCAATCTGCAACCGATCACCGTCGTTGAGGCTTATCGCAACATGGCGCTCAAGCGGCAGATCGTGACCGTTGACGTAGGTTCTTCCGCTGCGGTCAATCACACAAAAGCGCCCCTCGACGACGCGGATGTCGCAGTGGTTGGGGCGTACGCTGTTGTGGCGATCTTCCAGGCGCCAGTCCACCGCGGCACTGCCGATGCTGCCGCCCTGTGGGCCAAACCGATGAAGGGGCAAATACCCGTGCAGCAACTGCGCAGGATTGTTGATAACCAGCGTCAATTTCATGCGCGCCCCCGAATCCGCACCACGGCGGGATGGCGTTGTTCTTGATGTTCGATAAAGCTGGTCCAGCCCAGGTGGGTGCCGCTGGCGCGTTGCAGGTTGAACGGCGGTACATCTTCCTCACGCAGCCCCAGTTCCAGGTCGTAGGCGGAGGCATCGCGCAGCAGAAATTCCATCAACTGGCGCAAACGCCCGAACTGCTCGCCGCTGGGTAAAAACTGCCGAAAACGGGCTTGGGTCAGGTTGGGAATCACCAGGGTGAACTTGCTGGCGCGGGTTTTGCTGCGGTCACCCACCACAAAATCGCTGCCCAAGGTGCCGTTGGCCTTGCCCAACACCAGGCGCTGGCGCTGCGGCAAATTCACCCAGCGCGCCTCGAACTCACGGATGTAAACGCCGTGCAGATCAAAGCTGTGCTCGACGATGCCGGACACCATCGAAGGTGAACGGCTGCGACTGGCGATCAAGCCGGCGAAGCTCAGCAGGCGGCCCCAAGGCAACGGCGTAGCGCCGCGCAGGTCGTTGTCGTTCAATCCGATCAGGGAAAATACATATCGCGAAAACCGGTCACTGCCTCCGGCCTGAAAACGGATGTAGTAGCGGTACTTGCGCCAACTCATGTGCAGTAGGGTCAGCAAGCGATGATTGAAAAAATCCATGAATGCCGGACGAATCCCGCGCTCCTGGGCCTGCTCATAGGCCAGGCGATCCAGGTAATAGCCGGGCAGTGGCGAGTCGGTACCGTGCAGGCCAAAGAAACTGGTCTGCAAGCGATAGCGCACTTCTTCGCGGTCCTCCTCAAGGCGCGCCGCCTCGACCACGTCGGAAGCCGGAAAGCCCAACCCCGCATGGCTTTGCAGGCGCACCCGGCGGCGCACCGCCGCACTCATCGGCTGCGCTTCCAGGTCGTCGCCATGCAAGGCGTGCAGATGCTCCAGCAGACGATGGAACGAATAGTTCCGCGCGTCGGCCAGCAGCACATCGGCTAGATCACGGGTTGTCTGCCGGTCAACAGTGGCCATTCGTAGCGCTCGTTGTTAGTGGTATTGATCACTTCCAGGCGATGGAAGGAATTGATGCTCGCGTACAGGGCGAAGAAGTGCGAAAGCACGCTGCCGAACAGGTACAGCTCGCCCTCGCAAAGGAAGGCGTCCTGGTTCAGTTGCAGACGGGTCTGCACGCCACGTACCGGCTGGCCCTTCATCAGCCAGTCGATGGGGGTGGTCACGGCATTCTGGATACCGTTGAGGCGCTTGCGCGTGGCGCGGGCCTGTTGCAGGTCGTGCAGGGCGGCGAAGTCATAAGCGCGGATGACTGCCTTGAGCGGCTCGGCCGACAGCAACGACAGATAGTTCAGCGACAGGTTGGAAATCAGCGTCCAGTGAAGGCTGCTATCCAGCACTGGCCGGTAGCTTCGAGTCGGTGCGATCAGGTTGGTGTAAGTGGCAAACGACGGCGTCACCTCGGTGGACACCGATACATCCCCCACGCCCAGCAACTGCGGCAAATCTCGATTGCTGCAGGTCAACTCGATGGATGCCGCTTCATGCTCGCCGATGTACAGGCTTTCATCGCCGCGCACGAAAGCGATGCGATGACGCAAGCCTTCACTCCCGTGGGACTCTTCGATATGCGTGCGGAAGTACAGCACAGTGCGGCCCCGCGCATGTTCGATCTCATGCTGGAAAGACTCGAACGGAGTAAAGCGTCGCAACGGATCGCCCTTGCGCTCCTTGTCGGCGGCATCCCAACCGGCCACCTTGTCGACGCTGAAAATCTCGTAGGCTTCGGGGCGGTTACCGCTGGGGCTGATACGCCGTTCCAGGCTGCGTCCATCCAGCGCAATCGGATCGGCATCGTGACGGAACAGGTTGACCGCCGGCGCGCAGTACAGGTGCAGGTCACTGGTGCGCAGACGAATATCAGGCGGCATGGGCCGGCTGAACTGAAACTCGAATCGCAGGGTGTTGGCGCTCATCTCCGGCCAGACGCGTGCCAGCTGGGTCAGGCTGAAAAAGTGAAAACGCTGCGGGAACACGAAGTACTCCTGCAGGATCCGGTAGCCATCGAACACATTGCGCGGGTAGGGCAGCAGCGCCTCTTCGGGGGTGAAACCGGGACAGCCGATAACCTTGGCTGGCAGGCGATAGCTTTGCTTATCGATGTGCAACGTGACGCTGTCCAGGTAATGGGCGAGCCACAGGTACAACGTCAGCGCCGTGGCGTTATCGCCGCCCAGATGAAAATCCAGCTGATCGCAGGCCATGCTGGTCAGCGGTTGCTCGGTCAACACCTTGAGGTCGATGCGCATCACTGAGGCTTCGCGGCTGTGGGCATCGCTGACTTCCTGCAACGCCAATGGGTACAGGCTGACGTCGGTGCAGGTACGAAACTGGCAGGAGATGCCATCCACCTGTTTGGCAAACAGTGGCGTGCCTTTGGGGATCACCTGGCGCTGGCTGATCGCATCCGGTAACGGTGTAAAACGGATGATGGTCGCGCTCGGCAGGGGCCGCAGGTAGTTGGGCCAGAGCATCTGTAACAGCGGGTGAGTCAGCTCCGGCAAATCGTCGTCGATCTTCATCCCCAGTTTGGCAGTGAGGAAGGCAAAGCCTTCCAGCAGCCGCTCCACGTCCGGATCGCCGGCCTGATCACCGAGAAATTGCGCCAGTTGCGGGTTGTCCTCGGCAAACTCGCGGCCGAGTTCGCGCAGGTAGCGCAGCTCCTCGGCAAAGCGTTGTTTCAAGTCCATTGCATCCTCATCGCACGCGGGTGTAGCCGTCGCGGCCGTGCATGGCCACCTCGATCTGCACCTGTTCTTCCTTGTGGTTGACCTGCACCTGGCAATCCAGGCGAAAGTTCAGCTCCAGCGGCAAGTCCGGGTCGGGCTGAAAGCGCACACCCGTGACCTTGATGCGCGGTTCAAAGGCTTCCACCGAACGCCGGATATCGGCGCTGATCGCTACCACCAGATCACTGCTGGCCTGGGTGACGCCGTTGAAATCGCGCAGGCCCAGTTCAGGGCTGCTTTGCGAGCAGCCCTGGCGTGAGTTGAGCACCTGTTCGAGGTGGCGTTTGATCGCTTCGACACGCTGGCGCGCCTGTTCATCCACGCTGCCAGGGCGGTAGCGCGGTGCGTCGGGTTCCAGGCGTTCAAACAGGCTGGCGCCCATTTACTGGGTGTCCAGCCGACCGACCAGTGAGATCTCGAAGTTGGCGCCCATGTACTTGAAGTGCGGGCGAACGGCCAGCGACACCTGGTACCAGCCTGGATTGCCTTCCACGTCCTGCACCACGACTTTTGCGGCGCGCAAGGGGCGACGGCTGCGCACGTCGGAGGAAGGGTTTTCCTGGTCGGCGATGTACTGCTTGAGCCAGTCGTTCAGCTCGCGCTCCAGATCCTGGCGTTCCTTCCAGCTGCCGATCTGTTCGCGTTGCAGCACCTTGATGTAGTGGGCCAGGCGATTGACGATGAACAGGTACGGCAACTGGGTGCCGAGCTTGTAGTTGGTCTGGGCTTGCTGGCCTTCGCGGGTCTTGGGGAAGTTCTTCGGTTTTTGTACCGAGTTGGCGGAGAAAAACGCCGCGTTGTCGCTGTCCTTGCGCATGGTCAACGGGATAAACCCGGCTTCGGCCAGCTCGAATTCCTTGCGGTCGGAGATCAGCACTTCGGTAGGAATCTTGGCCTGCAATTGGCCGAGGGATTCGTACAGGTGCACCGGTAAATCATCCACCGCGCCGCCGGATTGCGGGCCGATGATGTTCGGGCACCAGCGGTAGCGGGCGAAGCTGTCGGTGATGCGCGAAGCCATCAGGAACGCGGTGTTGCCCCACAGGTAATTGTCGTGGTTGCCGTCGACGGTTTCGTCATAGCCAAAGCTGCGCGTCGAGTTGTCTTCAATGCTGTAGGGCGGGCGCAGCAGGAAACGCGGCAGGGTCAGGGCCAGGTGGCGCGCGTCCTCGGATTCACGCAGACCCCGCCACTTGTTGTGGCGCGGCCCTTCGAAAATATCGCTGACTTCCTTGAGGTCGGGCAGACCCTGGAAGCCTTCCAGGTTGAACAGCTCGGGGCCCGCAGCCGAGACAAACGGTGCATGGGACATGGCGCCGATGGAGGCCACATAGCTGAGCAACTTGATGTCCGGCGAGCTGGGACCAAAGGTGTAGTTGCCGACAATGGCGCCAACCGGCTCACCACCGAACTGGCCATAGCCGGCGGTGTAGACGTGCTTGTACAAGCCGCTGCGGGTGATGTCGCCGGCGTTGTCGAAGTCGTCTAGCAGTTCCTCTTTGGTGACGTGCAGCATTTCCAGCTTGATGTTCTCGCGAAAGTCCGTGCGATCCACCAGCAGCTTCAGTCCACGCCAGGCCGATTCCAGTTGCTGGAACTGCGGCTGATGCAGGATCACGTCCATCTGTTTGCTGACGGCGCGGTCGATCTCGGCAATCATCTGGTCGACCCGGTGCTTGTTGACCGGCTGCTGGTGATCGCCGCTTTGCAGGATTTCGCTGATGAACGCGGCCACGCCTTGGCGAGCTACCGCGTAGCCTTCCTGAGACGGGCGCATAGTGGTGTTGGCCAGCAGCTGATCAAGCAGCGACGGCTGTTCGTCAGCCACCAGGATTTGTGCGGCGGCGCTTTCCATAGGCATGGGGGAGTACTCCGTTGAGAAGGGCGTTCCAGTCAGTTGTTTGGCGCGTCCAGAACCAGGTTCAGTTCACTGGCCAGGCGTAGACGGGCGTTTTCATCGGTCAGCAGGTTCTGCAGGTGTTTGCGAAAGGCCGGGACATTGCCCAAGGGACCTTTGAGTGCAACCAGGGCTTCACGCAATTCCAGCAACTTGTTCAATTCAGGAACTTGCCGTGCGACGGCATCGGGACCGAAGTCATTGATGTTTTTGAATTGGAGTTGCACAGTCAGGTCAGTATCGATTTCGTTGTTCAGAACAGACGGAATCGCCATATCCAGAGCAACTGCAGCGTTGTTCAGTACTTCGTTGAATGTGTCTTTGTCTATTCGAACCGATTGCCGGTCTTCAATGGCGGTTAACTCGCCGTGACCTTTGAAGTCGCCGGTAATCAATAGCTTCAGGGGCAGCTCTACTTCTGCTTGTTGATCGCCCGTAGCCGGGACGTACTTGATGTTGACGCGTTCTTTGGGCGCGACAGATCCATGGGTTTTCGGCATGGGAAAAATCCTTTTTCGTAAAGTCGGTGTATTAGAAACAGCTGTTGCAGGATTTGTCTTGTAGGACGAGAGGGACGCGTTTCGTGGGTTTTGGATGTAGGAAAAAAGAATCGTGATGAATGCTTCTAGATTTCCTACAGCTGTCATGGAAGTGTCTGAGGGATGCCTCTTTTTATGCAGGGTTTGACAGTGTCTTGCTCGTCTTCTACTTGCCTATCTGCTGAGCGCAGGCGACGCTTTGCAAGTTAATTAATTTAACTTTCACTGCGAGCCACGTTAGTTCGAAAGTTGAAAAATATCCGGTTTGGATGCGACGAGGCATATTCAGGAGGCGTTGATGGGCAACGGATGGCGAGGTTGGAAATGGGCGCTCTGCCTGTCGGTTGTGGCAGTAATGGAGGCGCAGGCAGCGAACCGGGATTGCCCTGCCATCGTCTCGCCCCTGAAGCGTCTGGAGTGTTTTGATCTGGCTGCCGGCACGCCCATTCATCAGGCACCTACGACGCCGCGTGCCTTGGGCCGGGTATTGCCGATTGTCGATCTGGTCCAGCGCAATGAAGCCAAGCGTCCGACTGAGGATCAGCGTTTCTTGTTGTCGTCCTTCCCCGAGCCGGACGACGACCAGCAACACCGGCTGGTGATCTCAGCCCCGGCATTGGGCGCGTTGCCGCCTCGACCTCTGCTGGCCATCAGTTGTGAATCGAAAATCTCGCGCCTGCAATTAGTGCTGGATGAGCCGGCCAAACCCAACAAGATTCGCATCCAGCTGTTCAAGGATGAGCGCCCGATTGCCGACGCCTATCAATGGCAGGTGCTGGATGATGCCGGCCTGGTGGTCGATGCCGGACGTGGCCTGCAAGCTATCTCGTTGCTGCGCAACATGGGCGGCGGCCAGCGTCTGCGACTGGAGAGCGACTATCCGCGGCTGCACGGCCTGGTCTTTGACGCTGAAGGGCTGGGTGAGCTGATCGAACAGGAGCGCCAGGCATGTCGCTGGTAATCGACGTGCCGGCGGACACCGTCAAGTTGCTGCTGACCCCCATCGACCCCGAACAGCCCGCCGGGGATTTCGATGTAGAGGACGAAACCTACCAGGCCATCGACCAGGAGATGGTCAAGCTCGGCGGCCTGCGCGAGGGCGATATCGACTGGGCGTATATCGACGAAGCCTCTCGCCAGTACCTGGCGACCCAGTGCAAGCAGTGGCGCATCGTCGCTCATCTGCAAGTGGTGTGGC
Organism: Pseudomonas sp. AC083; assembly: GCF_979253165.1. Classification (NCBI taxonomy): domain Bacteria; kingdom Pseudomonadati; phylum Pseudomonadota; class Gammaproteobacteria; order Pseudomonadales; family Pseudomonadaceae; genus Pseudomonas; species Pseudomonas sp. AC083. Next base: position 657,334 of record NZ_CEEDDH010000001.1, on the reverse strand, counting down.
TGCGGACTCGGCAATGGGCGCGCTGGGCAGATGCCCTGGGTTTGTTGGCCGGCATGGTCGAGTTGTATTGGGACAGTGCCCACCCCAAGCCCGGCCCCACCGGCTACCTCAACAAACGCAAGCAAGTGCAGCGTCTGTTGGGCGAGCTGGGGCAGGTGTTGCCGACCCTGGAACGCAGCAGTTTTGAACCAGCCTGCCAAGCCGCAGCGGAACTGGCCCTGGCCAATCTGCAACGCTGTGTCGAAAGCGCCAGGTTCGACCCGGCCCCGTTGGACGCCTTGCAACGCCAGTTGGACAAATACAGCGAGCCCGTCGTTGCCACTGAGCCCACCCGTGCGGCCACCTCCGGCAGTGTGCTGGAGTCAGCCTTTTTTACCAGCCCCAAACCACAAGCGCCGAGCAATGAGCGCGAACAACGCCGCGCTGTGTTGAACATGGCCGAGCAGATCAACCAGCAAGATGCCTACGACCCCACCGGCTACCAACTGCGACGCTTCGGCCTGTGGTCGCATTTGCGTACTGCGCCCCCCGTCACCCGCGACCGTCGCACCGAATTGACTGCTGTGCCCAAGGATATCGTCGACGGCTATCAGGACGCGCTGAACCACACCGCCATTGAGCCGAACCTGCTGCTGCGCATCGAAAAAAGCGTCTGCGCTTCGCCGTACTGGCTACGTGGCAGTTACTTGGCTGCCCACGTTGCCTCGCGCTTGGCGATGGAAGAGGTGGCGGCCGCCATTCGCCAGACCTGCGAGCGGTTTGTCTGCCGTTTGCCGGCGCTGCTGGAGTTGTGCTTCAGCGACGGCACGCCGTTCGTAGATGCGCAGACCCAGGCCTGGATCAGCGGCGCCGATCAGGCGCAAATCACCGGCACCCCGATACAGGAATACGCCGGCCTGCGCGACGAATTGGCCACTCAGCTCAATACCGAAGGCGTGGAAGTGGTGCTGCTGCGCCTGCAGGAACTGCACGCCACCCAAGATGCCCCGCGCCAGCGCAGCTACGCCACGGTGATCGCAGCCGACCTGCTGGCATCGCGTGGGCTGTCGTGGTTGGCGGACGATTTGTACGCCAGTGTTGCGCGGTTGATGCGCGAGACCACGGCGCAGGGGTGGGAGCCGGAGTTGTACCGGAAAGTGGTGCAACCCATCGACGACAGTCATTTGATCAAAGCGGTTAAGGAGTAGGAGCGATTTATGGGGATGGTCTGGGGTTACCTCAAACGCTGGGGCCTGCCGGTGCTGCGTCAGTTCAACCAGGCGGTGCCGGTATTGGTGCTGCTGGGCGTGGTATTTTTGTTGATCGCCATCTGGTGGCTGGGCCCGCAGTGGACCTGGCGCGAGCGTCAGCCGCTGGGTGAACTGGCGATGCGTGTCTCGGCCAGTGTCGTGGTGCTGGTGGTGCCGCTGCTGATCTGGGCGTGGCGGGTGCGCAATCGTTACCAGCGTCTGCAGGTTGAACGCCAACATGAGGCGGCGGTGCAGGCCGATCCTTGCCTGCCTTATATCGAGGCGCAGGAGCGGGCGCTGGATCGGAGCCTGGGCAACCTGCTGAACAACATGGAGCGCCGCCGTTCGCTGTATCAGCTGCCGTGGTATCTGGTGCTAGGCGAAGAAAATGCCGGCAAGACCAGCCTGATCACGCGTTCCAACCAGAGCTTCGCCTTGTCCCATGTGACCAAGGCTGGGGTCAGGGTTCATCAGGAAGAGCAACTGGCCTATCCGGTGGATTGGTGGATTGGCGACGAAGCAGTTTTGATTGACCCGCCGGGTGAGTTCCTCAGTCACTCGGATTCACCGACTGAAGACATCGAGCAGCAGGGCAAGGTCAAACCGGTACTGCCCGCCGGCACCCACCCGCGCCTATGGCGACACTTGCTCGACTGGCTGACGCGCAACCGCAGCCGGCGGGCATTGAACGGCGTGGTGCTGGTGATCGATGTACAGGCCCTGTTGACGCAGCGACCCGAACAACGCAAGGCCCACGCCAACCTGCTGCGCACCCGGCTGTTTGAACTGACGCGGCAGTTGGGTACGCGCTTACCGGTGTACGTCACGCTGAGCAAGTTCGACCTGCTGGAAGGCTTTGAAGAATTCTTCGCCCGGTTGTCGCGCAGCGGGCGCGAAGATCTGCTGGGTTTCACCTTCAGTCTGGACGCGGTGGATGATTTTGATGCCTGGCTGGCGGAACTGACGCGCCAATATCAAACCTTTGTCGCCTGCCTGACCGAGCAGGTTTTCAACAGTACCAGGGACTCGCGCACATTGGATGAGCGTGATTGCTTGCAGGCGCTGATGCATCAGATGGCGGGCTTGCGCCCGGCACTGTTCGGCTTCCTCAGCGAAATGCTCGGCAGCGATCGTTTCACCACGCCGGCACTGGTGCGCGGGCTGTATTTTTCCTCGGTGCTGCAGCAGGGCACCTTGAGCAACGTTTTCGTCAAAGAAGCGGGACAAGCCTATCAACTGCCACCACCGCCACCCGAGGTCAAACCTGTCGGTGGTACAGCGATCTACTTTGCCCAGCAACTGTTCCAGCGTGTGATCTACCCCGAAGCAGGTCTGGCGGGTGACAACATCAAGGTGGCCCGCAGCAAACGGCGGCTGCTGATCGCCGGGTTCAGTGTCGCGTCACTGGGGTGTCTGGTGATCATCGGGACCTGGCAGTTGTATTTCAACGTCAACCGTGACAAGGCGGTCAGCGTCTTGGCGAAGAGTCAGGAATTCAGCGGTCGGGATATCGACGCCAAGGTGGATATCACCGGCCGTAACCTGCTGGTGCCGTTGGACCAGATTCGGGATGCGGTGCTGGTGTACGGCGACTACCGCGAGGCCTGGCCGTTGCTGTCGGATATGGGGATGTATCAGGGCAGGGCAATCGGCCCGACGGTGGATGAGGCCTATCTCAATCTGCTGTCCAAACGCTTCCTGCCAGCGATTGCCAGCGGTGTACTAAACGTCATCGACACCGCGCCAGCCGGCAGCAATCAGCAACTGGCGGCCTTGCGCGTCTACCGCATGCTCGAAGAGCGGCAAAATCGTCGACCGGCCATTGTCCAAGAGTGGGTTGCCAAACGGTGGCAGCGTGCCTATCCAGGTCAGGGCCAGTTGCAGGCCGACTTGATGGGCCACCTGCGCTACGCGTTGAAATACGCCGACGCCGACCTGCCGCACTATCGTGAACGCATTGCCCAGGTGCAGCAGCAACTGCGCCAGTTGCCCATGGCCGAACGGGTCTATATGAGCCTGAAACAGGATGCCCTGGAGCGTTTGCATCGCCCGCTGGACCTGCGCAACGAGGTCGGCCCGGCGTTCGACATCGTCTACCGCCCGCTCAACTCTGATCAGGAGGGCAGCGGCCTGCAGTTACCGCCGCTGCTTACCGCCAAGGGCTTCAGGAGCTACTTCGAGCCCGGCACAGCGGACATTATCGAACTGGCCATGATCGACCAGTGGGTACTCGGCGAGCGCCAACGCCTGGACTACTCCGACGAAGACCGTAAAGTGCTGACCCAACGCATCCGCGCCCTCTACAGTGCCGACTACATCGACAGTTGGCGACGGGCGCTGAATCAGTTCGCGGTCACCGACTTCGATGACCTCAGTCACGGCGTGGCGGTACTGGAACAAGTCACCGGCCCGGCCGCTCCATTGCGGCGTTTGCTGGAAACCTTGCACGACAACAGCGTGATCTACCCGGCCGTGCCCTTGGCTGAAGGGCAAGCGCCGCTCAAGCTGGACAAGATGCCAGAGGGGCAACAACAGGCAGCAGGAATTCGGCGCGCATTCTCCAGTCTTTCAGAACTCATCACCGCACGAGGCGAGCAGCCGTCTTACTACGAAGAAACCCTGCGCTCGGTCAGTGCAGTCTACGACTATGCCAAAACCGTGCACGACAACCCCGACCCCGGCAAGGCAGCGCTGAAAACCGTACTCAACCGCTTCTCCCTGGACGGTGCTGACCCGATTGCCAATTTGCAACGCGTCGCGGTGGGCCTGCCTGAGCCGCTGAACCAGCACGTCAAAAAACTCGCTGATCAGACTTCACAGGTACTGGTGATTGCCGCCCTGCGCGAATTGGAAAAACGCTGGGACAGCGAGATTTACAGCTTCTACCGCGAGCGCCTGGCGAACCGTTACCCGTTCAAAGCCAGTGGTGAGGACGCTTCGCTGGAAGACTTCGAAGCCTTCTTCGGCCCTCAGGGTCGCCTGCAGCAATTCCACGATCAGTACTTGAACGTGTTCCTCAAAGACAACCTCGACGCCCTGTATTCCGACAGCCTCGGCGGCTATCTGGTGCGCAGCGACGTGCTTGAACAACTGAAAAAAGCCGAGCGCATCCGCGACACCTTCTTCAACCATCGCGGCCACCTGGCCGTACAACTGACCATCGAACCCCTGGCCCTGAGCGCCACCCGCCTGAGCAGCATGCTCAGCGTCGACGGCCAGCTGATCCCCTACCAGCACGGCGCGCCGCAACGCACCGGACTGGTCTGGCCCAACAGCCTTGGCAACAGCAATGGCAGCCAACTGACCCTGGTGCACAGCACCGGCAACACCGCCAGCCTGAGCTACCGCGGGCCGTGGTCGTTGTTTCGGCTGCTCAGTCGCGGGCACCTCAATGGCCGAACCGACACCAGCGTCGACCTGACCTTTTCAGTCGCTGATGGGTTGATGCGTTATCGGATTGGCGCGCAGAAGGCCAACAACCCGATTACTCAGCGCAGTTTTGAAGGGTTTGTGTTGCCCAGGACGTTGTTGGAAGAAAAGCGGGGAGTGCGCAGTGATCATGTTACACAGCGGTAGGTTTCCCAGCTCTGGTTCGTTGCATGGAAGGTTGTCAAAGACGCCGCCAGTCTGGCCAGCCACCAATACTACAATTGCGTGAAAGCAGCAGCGACGATTCCGGGAAAGATCAGACGTTACCTGGAAAGGGTCAAACGGGAGTCTATCGAACTCAGGTCCTGGAGCCGACCGGAGCAGCAACCGGCAGCGACATTGGGCATGTTGTTTGACGAGGTATTCGGCATTGACGAAGACACCAGCGGCGTTGCTGCGACCTTGCGCATTGCCCGTGCCACCGGTCAGGCAAATGCAGATGAAGTTGACGCCCAATTGTGCGCGCCGATACGGGACTTGATGATCGATGCGTTGGCGCTGGATGCCGGCACTTCAGTGATGCTTCGTTTCGCCGAGTTGATCCGTGCCGGTTATGACGTTGGTTGTGCGGTAGAGGAAATCGGCGATTCTCTGCAACGTGAGCATGCGGACGATCATTCCACGCAATCTTCGAGTGCTGGTCAACAGTCGTAAATGCGCGTGCCGTACCCTGCGTAACCAGTCATCAACCTCGAGCGTGATTGACTCTTGCGCAGAACCGGCCAACTATCGCTCGCATAACAACGACCGATGGACCCGACCTTGATTGAACGACGTCAATTCAGCGGTGGCATGAAGGGCAAGAACCTTCGCTATCTGAATGAACAGAACCCCGATAACACCGGAGTGACCCGCACCGGTTTCCTCTTGCTCGAACATTTCTCGCTGCCAGCTTTTACCCAGGCGCTGGACACGGTAGTCACCACCAACCTGTTGCGCCCGGGACTGTTTTCGTCGCGCACCTTCGGTCTGGGCGATGGCGAGGTGATCAGCGATCTGGGCCTGGTCATCCGCCCCGATGCGCGCCTGGATTCTGCTGCGCTTAACGAGCTGGATCTGCTGGTAGTGTGCGGCGGTTATCGCACCGAACTGCGCGCCAGCGACGAATTCATCGGCTTGCTCAAGTCGGCAGCGGAGCGGGGCGTGAGCCTGGCGGGATTATGGAATGGTTCGTGGTTTCTCGGCCGCGCCGGTTTGCTCGACGGCTATCGCTGCTCGATCCACCCGGAACATCGCCCGGCACTGACCGAAATCGCCAAGAGCACCCACGTCAGCAGCGAACCCTATGTGATCGACCGCGACCGCCTTACCGCGTCGAGCCCGTCCGGGGCCTTCCACATGGCGCTGGACTGGATCAAGGGCTTGCACGGCAAGGCGTTGGTCGAGGGCATCGAAGACATCCTCGCCTTCGAAGAGTCGCGCTACCGGCGCATCAAACCCGATGAAAACATCTGCGTCAGCGCGCCGTTGCGGGAAGTGATCAAGCTGATGGACGCCAACCTCGAAGAACCGCTGGAGCTGGAACAACTGGCGGTCTACGCCGGCCGCTCACGGCGCCAGCTCGAGCGCTTGTTCAAGGAACAACTGGGCACCACGCCGCAGCGCTATTACCTGGAACTGCGCATCACCGAAGCACGGCGCCTGCTGCAACACACCGAGCTGTCGCAGGTGGAAGTGCTGGTGGCGTGTGGTTTTGTGTCACCGAGCCATTTCAGCAAGTGCTATAGCTCGTACTTCGGTTATAGGCCCTCGAAGGAGAAGCGGCTGGTTAAATAGGACCAGCCGTTAATCACGCTGACTCCGGTCAATAACGAAGCGTGAAAAAAGGGCGCCTTGTCGGGCGCCCTTTTTATTTATGCTTGCGTGCTTGATCTACAGCCGATCAGCGGGATGTCTTTGTGTTCGACGTTGCGGCGTTGCTCAATCCTTTCGAATTGTGCTCCCCAGGGGTTGAGGTAGAGATGGCAGCAGCTTTGGTCACGCCGCGCGTATCTCGGGACTGGGCGATGCCCGAAGTTATTGAGCCGTGCCCGCTAACGTCATTGCGAACGCTGCCGTAGTGATTGCCGCTTTCACCGCGGTCGCGGACAGCCTTGCCTGCATGATCACTGCTGAGTCCATTGCCTCGGCCGTTGCTGTTGGCGCTGCCGTGATCCGATCCGCTGTGACCACCGCCTGTGCCGCCACCGTGGCCACCGCCGTTCCCGCCGCCCCCGCCATTTCCACCGCCGCCGCCATTACCGCCGCCGCCATTACCGCCACCGCCGCCGCCACCATTACCACCGCCACCGCCATCCTTTGCATGGGCAGAATTCATGATGGACAGATCAGCAGGGAGGAGTGGGGCGGCTGCGAGCATCATGGCGCAGGACATGACAGCAACGAGACTCTTGTTTTTTAAAAGCATGATAGCTTCCGTAGGGGGGTTAATATCGCATCAGTTCAGACGTGATCGGCCCTATGTAGTTCAAGTCCTGCGACAGACGGAACGGCAGCCAGGCTGCGCCTATAAGCCATCCGCATCAATCACCGCTTGCGCAAACGCCTTCGGATCCTCCTGCGGCAAATTATGCCCAACCCCACCCTCGATCAACCGGAACTGATATTTCCCGGTAAAGCGCTTCGCGTAGTCCTCCGGTGCCGGGTGCGGCGCTCCATTGGCATCACCTTCCAGCGTAATCGTTGGCACGCTGATCGACGGGGCAGTCGCAAGCTTCTCTTCCAGCGCGGCATATTTCGCCTCGCCCTGCACCAGGCCCAGCCGCCAGCGGTAGTTGAATACGGTGATCTCGACGTGATCGGGGTTCTGCAATGCCTTGGCGCTGCGGTCGAAGGTGGCGTCGTCGAATTTCCATTGCGGCGACGCCAGTTGCCAGATCAGTTTGGCGAAGTCGTGGGTATTCTTTTCATAGCCGGCGCGGCCGCGTTCGGTGGCGAAGTAGAATTGGTACCACCACTGCAATTCGTCTTTCGGCGGCAGTGGATTCTGCCCGGCGGCCTGATTGCCGATCAGGTAGCCGCTGACCGCCACCAGCGCCTTGACGCGCTCTGGCCACAGCGCTGCGACGATGCCCGCTGAACGCGCGCCCCAGTCGTAGCCGCCAAGCACTGCTTGCTTGATCTTCAGCGCATCCATGAAGTCGATGATGTCGCTGGCCAAGGCCGCCGGTTGGCCGTTGCGCAGAGTGGCTTTGGACAGGAATTGCGTGTCGCCATAACCCCGTGCATACGGCATCAGCACGCGGTAACCCTTGGCCGCGAGCAGTGGCGCGACTTCGTCGTAGCTGTGAATGTCGTAGGGCCAGCCGTGCAGCAGAATCACCACCGGGCCATCGGCAGGTCCGGTTTCGGCGTAGGCCACGTCGAGCAAGCCAGCCTTGATGTGCTTCAGCGGGCCGAAAGGAGAGGGCGCGGAATAGCTGACGGCGGCCGGTGCAGTGGTTTGCGCCTGAGCGCTGCCGACGGCGCCGAGCAATGACAGCGCCAAGACCGACAAACCAAGTGCGGCTTTGATTTTAGAGGTATGCAGAGCCTGTTTCATGCTGACGTCTCCTTTGCGGGCCTGTAGCCAAGGGGCTGGATGAACCCTTGAAACCTTGGGTGCATTGAAGCGTAGCGACGTATCCGTTGTGTGTCCCCGGACGGCAGTTTTGCAAGGGCGTGTATGGCGGCGGGGCGCGTACACAGTGTGATACACAGAGGCGAAACCCATTGTTTTCGCGCGAAAATAATAAGTCGCTGTTTTAAAACAAAAAATATTTCATCTCGGGCTTCCCAAACGAAATGAATGTTGTTAAATTGCGCCCCGTTCTCACAGCGATCCTAACGGAGCCGCTGGCCAGAGCTACAGGGGCGTCGCCAAGCGGTAAGGCAGCAGGTTTTGATCCTGCCATGCGTTGGTTCGAATCCAGCCGCCCCTGCCATCTACGAAAAAACGCCAACTTCGCAAGAAGTTGGCGTTTTTTTATGCCTGCGATCTAACGCGCTTGAGCCAACCGGGGCGTGCGCGATGCCGAAACACCGCGCACGCCGGTCACTCAGTGCGGTGCGCGCGGGATGGTTTTCATCAGGTCTTCAGGGCTGATGTGGCCGACCACGCTGCCCGGCTGCGGCAGGTTGAGGATGTGGCCTTTCATCTTGCCGATAATGTGCATCTCGCACGGCTTGCAATCGAACTTCAGCGTCAGCACCTCATCGCCGTGGATCAACTGCATCGGCGCGACCTTGGTACGCACACCGGTGACGCCTTTGGCCTGTTTCGGGCACAGGTTGAAGGAGAAGCGCAGGCAGTGCTTGGTGATCATCACCGGCACCTCACCTGGCTCTTCGTGAGCCTCATACGCCGCGTCGATCAGCTTGACGCCGTGACGGTGGTAGAAGTCGCGCGCCTTCTGGTTGTAGACGTTGGCGAGGAAGGTCAGGTGCGAATCCGGGTACACCGGCGGCGGCGTGGTTTCGGCCTTGCGGCTGCCACGCGGATGAGCCGCGACACGGGCGGCGGTCAGCGCTTCGATGACTTCGCGGCGCAGCGACTTGAGCTGCGAGTTGGGAATGAAGAACGCTTGCGGCGCATCCAGCTTGATGTCAGTGGCGTGATACTGCGTGGTGCCGAGCTGGCCGAGCAGGTCGCGCAATTGCTCCAGCGCTTGCTCAGGCTTGTTGGCGACACCAAACGGCCCGTTGAGGGTGATGCTGGCGCTGATACCTTCTTCGCTGGTCGCGGTCACTTCCAGCTGTTCTTCGCGCAAACGGGCGAACCAGCTCAGGGCCACACGACGTTCCGAGGAAGTTTTCTGCAACGCCTGTTGCCAGTTGTGATCGAGGTTGCGATTCAGCGGGTGGCTCGGACGCAGCTTGAACAGGCCTTCGGGCATTTCGTTCGGCTCGACGCGGTAGCGGTAGCGCTTCTCGCCGTCTTCTTCGAACTCGCCTTTGGCCTCGGCGATGTTGGCGCGGAAACCGACCACTTCGCGTTTGACCAGTACGTTCAGACCGTCACCGTTGGACAGCGGCTCATGCGTGACGACCTGCATGTCACGCTTGCCGACTTTTTCCACCGTACCGACCGGCAGGCCGGTGAAGGTCGGCGAATCGAAGGCGCCGATGTCGATCTTGCGATCAGTGACGAAATAATCGGTGCTGCCACGGTGGAAAGTCTTTTCCGGATCGGGCAGGAAGAAATGCACGGTGCGGCCGCTGGAAGCGCGGGCCAGGTCCGGGCGATCCTCGAGCACGTCGTCGAGGCGTTGGCGGTAATAGGCGGTGATGTTCTTCACATAGCCCATGTCCTTGTAGCGACCTTCAATCTTGAATGAACGCACGCCAGCCTCGACCAGTGCGCGGATGTTGGCGCTCTGGTTGTTGTCTTTCATCGACAGCAGGTGTTTTTCGTAGGCGATCACGCCACCCTTTTCGTCTTTGAGGGTGTAGGGCAAGCGGCACGCCTGGGAGCAGTCGCCACGGTTGGCGCTGCGGCCGGTTTGCGCATGAGAGATGTTGCACTGGCCGGAGAAGGCCACGCACAGCGCGCCGTGGATGAAGAACTCGATGGCGGCATCGGTTTCATCGGCGATGGCGCGGATTTCTTTCAGGTTCAGCTCGCGGGCCAACACCAACTGTGAGAAACCGGCCTGATCGAGGAACTTCGCTCGCTCGAGGGTGCGGATGTCGGTCTGGGTCGAGGCGTGCAGCTCGATCGGCGGAATGTCCAGCTCCATCACGCCCAGATCCTGGACGATCAGCGCATCGACACCGGCGTCGTACAACTGATGGATCAGCTTGCGCGCCGGCTCCAGCTCGTTGTCGTGCAGGATGGTATTGATGGTGGTGAAAATACGCGCGTGGTAACGGCGGGCAAACTCGACCAGTTCGGCGATTTCGCTGACTTCGTTGCAGGCGTTGTGGCGTGCGCCGAAGCTCGGGCCGCCGATGTACACGGCGTCAGCGCCATGCAGGATGGCCTCGCGGGCAATGGCGACATCGCGGGCAGGGCTGAGCAATTCCAGGTGATGCTTGGGCAAGGACATAGTTTTTTTAGTCAGGCGGTCACGGGCAAGGGGCGCATTGTACCTGTGAAACACCAAGGCGGCACCAGCGTGCCGATATCAGGTACGAAGGACCTAGCACAATACGAGGCAATGCATAACTGTAAAGTCTGTCAGTTGTCCGCCCGCGTCCAAAGCGTGAACATCGGGTGGGAGCGGGAAGTCGCTCTGGCCTATATTACGCAAGACATTGGAGATTAATATCATGAAAGGTAATAACGCCTTCGCGACGCTTGGTATCTCGGATTTCGCGTCGTTTAAATCGCGTCCGCAGGAGAAGGCCGAAGTGTATTACAAAGCGGTCGTTTCACCCAATCATCCGGGCATTGGCAAGCCGATATTCTCCGCTACTCGGCATCTTTATTTCGGCACAAAGGAGACGTTCAGCGTTATTGGCCAATATTTTACGGACGAGGTGGGTGAGATCATTTCATTTGTGATAGATCGCTCCCTCACCGACGGTACGCATGAAGTTGGCGGGTTCGGAAGTCCCGTGGCGGGAGTGATGACTATGTCGCATGAAATTTTATATGCGAAAACAGGAACGATAGAGTTTGCGCGCAAACACGAAGAAGGTACCGATTCGATTACGGCAACATTCAATTTTGAAGTCGAGCACCGCGGGCAAACATACCGGGTATCAGAAGGTAAACTGTTTGTTGTAGCTAGCGGTCCACTTTGAGTTTTGTGAATAGACCGTTGACGCTAATTCGCTCAACGGGCGAGCCAGCGCTTGCCAAACGGCCTGATCCTGGTGGCTGCTGTGTTTGGCGCGCGCCCTTGAGTATTTCACTGCGTATGTCGCACTTCGGAATCGTGGCTGCGGCCTACGCTGTATTTCCGCAAATCAGCCCTTGGCGGCCATCGCCGTCACTTCCACACGCATCCCTTCAACCGCCAGCGAGGCCACGCCTACCGCCGCCCGCACCGGCCAAGGCTTGGCGAAATAGCGTTTGTACACTTCATTGAAAGCCCCGCGATCGCCCATGTCGGTCAGGTAAATCGTCAGGTGCAGCACCCGGTCCATCGAACTGCCAGCACGTTCCAAGGCGACTTTCAGCGCTTGCAGGGTGCACTCGCTCTGCTCGGTGATGCCGCCGAGTTCCAGGCTGCCATCGGCGCGGGTTGGAATCTGCGTGGAAACCATGATGCCGCCGAAGGTGGCAACGTCGGAAGAAATCGAATCGGTGTCGGGATCCGGCGTGAAGATGATGTCTTGATTGGCCATGGGCATCTCTTGTTTGAGTGAATGAAGATTGCGGCAGTTTACAGATTCCCTCCGGCCATGGCCCGCGCGTGTTCAGACTGGCAAAGTCGCTTCTTCTGCGGCAATTGCCGCAAGCACACTGGGTCGCGCGCCGATGCGTTCCATATAGGTGGCGAGAGCTGGCCATTCGGCGATATCGATATCGAATGTCGGCAACCAGGTCAGCACCGTGAACAGATAGGCGTCGGCAATGCTGAAGCTACCCATCAGATAGTCCCGATCCGCCAGAATGCGCTCGAGGTAATCCAGCCGCTTGCACAGTTTCTGCCGAAAAATCGCTTTGACCGCTTCCGGAATCTCCGCGCTGAACAATGGGGCGCTGGCGCCGTGAATCTCCGAGCTGATGAAGTTCAGGTGTTCCTGCAAACGTGCGCGCTGCCACGTACCTTCGGCAGGTGCCAAGTCGCTCCCGGGGACTTGATCGGCGAGAAACTGCAGGATCGCCGGGCCTTCAGTGAGCACTTCGCCGTTATCCAGTTGCAGCGCGGCCACGTAGCCTTTCGGATTGATCTCGCGGAAGTCACGGCCGTCAGCCGTGCGCTTGGTCTGGTTGTTGACGCGGATCATTTCGAACGGCAAGCCGAGTTCGCGCAGGACGATATGCGGGGCGAGCGAACAGGTCTTCGGTGCAAAGTAAAGTTTCATGGCATATCCCTTGAAAGTGGAGGCACCACGATCCACTGCGGGCAAAACTTCCGCAAAGGTCATTTGCAGTGCTAGCGTATGACAAATTCTCATGCGCTCCTTAGCCTTATGACTGCCAGACTTCCCTCCCTCAACGGCCTGCGCGCGTTCGAAGCGGCGGCCCGGCATATGAGCTTTACCACCGCTGCGACCGAGTTGAACGTCACGCAGACAGCAATCAGTCACCAGATCAGGCGCCTCGAAGCCGAGTTGGGCGTGGCATTGTTCCTGCGCCTCAAGGATGGCCTGGCGCTTAGCGAAGACGGGCAGGCCTACCTGCCGGGGGTGCGTTCTGCATTTCAAGCGTTGCGCCATTCGACGCAACAATTACTCGAGTCGCGCGGGTCCAGCGTATTGACCATCAGCACACTGGTCTCGGTTGCGTCGAAATGGCTTTTGCCGCGCCTTCCGGCATTTCAGCAGGCGTTCCCGGACATCGATGTGCGCATCAGCGCCACTACCGATCTGGTGGATTTTCGCCGAGGAGGCATCGACGCGGCGATTCGCTACGGACGGGGCGACTGGAAAGGTTTGTGCGCGGACTTTCTCATGGCCGATGAGGTATTTCCCGTGTGCAGTCCAGCAGTGGCGACGACATTGCACGCTCCGGAAAATCTGGCCAGTCACACCCTTGTACAAGTTAGCGGCCTCACCGCCAGCGACTGGCAGGCCTGGCTCAGCGCCGCCGGCCAGCCTGCGCAGTTGGCCGACGGCGGGAAGCTGACCTTCGATCTGGCGATGATGGCGGTGCAGGCGGCAATTGACGGGCAGGGCGTGTGCATCGGTCGTTCGACTTATGTAAACGACGATCTGCGTGCGGGCCGATTGGTCGCACCGTTCGACCTGCGCCTGCAGGATGATCTCGGTTTCTATTTGGTTACACCCCATGAAACCGCTGAATCGCCAAAGATCAGCGCTTTCAGAGAATGGCTTGTGGCGGTGGCCAGCGACACGTTTGTATAAGCATGTATCAACCCTCAGCCGATACACACGGCAACACCAAACTGCGCCTTCGAGACACATCCGCCCTACATGCCGAGCCCAAAGTAGCCCTCACACCAACACTACGCTCAAGAGGGCATCACCATGTACCGTCCACTGTTTCTGGCTTCTGCCGTTGTCTTCGCCTCCCTGACCGGCTTCGCCCATGCGGCGGATGCGCCGGCAACGAGCTGGCAGAAAGGTCTGAGCCGCACCGATCTGGTTCGTCAGGATCTCGGCGCTGACAATCGCGAGGTGATTCAGGCGCGTATCGATTTCGACGCTGGCGTCACCTCGCCTCGTCATGCTCATCCCGGCGTGGAAGTCGCCTATGTCATCAGCGGCACGTTCGAGTATCAGCTCGAAGGGCGGGCGCCGGTGATACTCAAGGCCGGTGATTCGTTGTTCATTCCGGCGGGCGTCGCGCATGTAGCCAAAAACGTTGGCAACGCGAAAGGCGTCGAACTGGCCACTTACGTTGTCCCGAAAGGCGAGCCCCTGCTGATCCTCAAGCCATGAGGCGCCAGTCCGCTATTTCGAGCGCGGCTTGCTCATCGCGCGCTTGATGCGCATCCAGTCCTGATAGGCCGCCGTTCGTTTGGCGTCGGCCATAGCCTTGGCTTCGCTGAAACGGGCCCAGGCTTCAGGATTGTCCGTATCGTTCTCGATGATCCTGTAAGCCGCTTCTTCGAGCAGATCGGCCTCACGGAACATCGCGGCATTCTCCGCCATCTCGTCATCCCACGAGCGGCCGAAACCGAATTTCAATGTGCGTTCTGTCATTTCACGTGATCCTCCTCCCAGACCAAAGGTACTGATTCTCGCCATTGCACCTCGGTCACGCCAAAGCGTTCCGCCATCGGTTTGGAAAAACGTTTCAACGGAGGTCGGCCGGGGCGGGGAATGGGCGCGATACCCGCGTCACAACTTGCCCATTGCCACGCTTCGGCATTGTTCATGTTTTTTGTGCGAATGACGAATGACCTGGGCTTCCCGTGAAGCAGGTAATCGATCACGTACAAATCCTCTCCGCTCATACATTTCCTCCGGCTGTTAAGAAGAGGGATATCTGGCGAAATGAATAATTCAGAGAAACTGAAACGGGCGTGATGACCGGCTGATTGGGCGCTTTGTAAGCCTGTACGGCAGATCGATTCTGTACAAGTTCGTCTGGAATTTTTGCTGAATTGCCGGTTGTTAAGACAGGAACGCGCCCGCTACGACGCGTTATCAAGTGGGACGATCAGGAGTAGATGCACGAGCAGACAAAGTCCGCGTGAACCTCGGTGTCTTCAATCGCCGTGATAAGGCCTGAATGCATGGCTTCTTCAGGATTGATGATGCGCGGCGCTGCTGTCAGATATTTCTCTGTCTCCAGAGCGTTTTTTCCGTTGCTCGTACGCTCGGCGACAATCTGGGCGTAGAGGTGCAAGTCGTAATCCAGGCTCATGGCGTATTCCGACATGCGCGAGTGATCGACCGAACCTTGCAGGTGCCAATGAAATGGGTGAAACAGAAACTTACTGTGGGTACAGGCGGTGCGGCGCTGGCCGGCCAGAAAGACAATGTTGCCCATCGATTCGACGGTTCCCAAATTGTGGGTGTGTACCGGAATAGGCAGGGCCAACAGGAAGTTGTACATCGTGAAACCGTAACTGCATTCGCCGCCCATGGTGGCGATGTTGACGATCAGTCGCGGTGCATCTTCCTTTACGGCGAGCGAGGCTTTATCGATCAATTGGCCGCACGTCGAGGCATTGATCGGGCCGGTGAAGTTGATGACATGAACAGGCATGGCGATTCCCTCGGCTGGTCAGGACTCCTAAGCAATAGCTGTAATTTCGCTTGAATGAAAGTGGGCAGGGGAGCCGCGCTCCCCTGCACCCGACGCGTCAACTGTTGCGCCCGCCACCATGGCTGTTTTGACCACCTTTCTGTCCAGCTTCAGAGGCTTTTTCGCGATCGTTGGCAAAGTTGCCGCCACTGTTCTGGCCGCCCTTGCTGCCAGCTTCGGACGCTCTGTCCCGATCGTTGGCAAAATTGCCACCGCTGTTCTGGCCACCTTTGCTCCCGGCTTCGGAGGCGCGCTCAGGATCATTCTTGAAGTTGCCGCCAATGTTCTGGCCGCCTTTACTGCCGATTTCCTGATAGAACTCTTTATCGTGCGAAGCCGAAGTGGCATCACCACCTTTCTTGCCTGCTTCGTTAACTGACATGCTGCCTTGTTGTTTATCTTGTGCCATTTCAAACTTCCTCATTTCTCTGTATAGGCACTTGGCGAAACAAGGATGCACAAACTACGTGCCGTCGTTGTTCGCGAAATGCTCATAAAGTTTACTGATGTCGTTTGCTTTAGTTGGTCAGGGTTGTCTTGTGACTACAAGTTAGACCTTTGCGCTAAGAGGAGCGCTCATAAGTCGGCGTTGTATCCGGTATCCGGGAGTTTTCAGAATTTACTGCAAGTTCCCGGCGTTCATAACATTCCTGCTGAACACTTTCCCGGTGCCTTGGACTGATTTGCTGTCGTTCGACACAAGGTGACACCGACGGACTGTCCGACCTGGTCACGTGCGAACTGCGCGCCGCTTCGGGATACACTTCCGCTCCCTTGTTTCGTTGCACTTCGCCTCGTGCAAAAGCCGGTACCGTTCTCATGATTACGCTCCATCAGCTGATTTCAAAGGGCAGCCAGGCTGCCCTTGTACCGCTTACTCAGGACTTGCGACCGCCGCCGTGGCTGTTCTGCCCGCCTTTGCGGCCAGCCTCGGATGCTTTTTCACGATCATTGGCAAAGTTGCCGCCCGACGACTGACCGCCTTTCTTGCCGGCTTCAGATGCCTTTTCACGATCGTTTGCGAAGTTACCTGGATTTTTATTTCCTGTGGTCATGATAGCTCTCCGATATCAATTAACGTTTCGCTAGTTATGTCCGTTGTCGCACCGGACATCTACTCCGATTACGAGCCGGCGAAAAATGTTTTGAAAATTTTTATCCAGCCCGATGAACGGTAAGTTTGTGATGAAACTTATACAGACTGTTAGTTTCTGCGCCGCTTCGTATAACTTTTCATGAATGACGTCGGTTATGAAGAGGGTCGGATTATGTTGCCGTTTCGTTTCGCATTTCATAACCATTGGTCGGCAGGAAGTTGAACTGTAATTTGCCCCAACTAGAGTCTGAGGAGTGTATGTCTACAACTATGTCGAGGGCATGAACATGACCAATCACCACAAGGAACAACCGTTTGCCGAGGATCCGCAAAAAGTCAAGGAAGCCGGCAAGAAGGGCGGCAGTTCGGTCAACGTGAAAGTCGACCGGGCGGAAAAGGCACGCGTCGGCGGGCAGCACAGCCATGGCGGTGCGCGTACGGGCAAGGGTGACTGAGGCGCCGGAATCCAACAATCGCCGTCCTCTCTGCGCCCATGCAGAGAGGACCTCTACACTGACGCCTATCTGAACCGTGGCAACGGCCGGTCGATCGGTTTGAGCGTCGAGAGCGTATCGCGAATCAGCGGCGCATCCTTTTCAATGTCGTGCAGCCGGTCGCGAATGCGCAACGCTGTCGGATGCCCACCCTGATGATCGACCCAGTCGGCAATCTCTTTGCAGGCGGCTGCGAGGCGCGCCTGACGGGCGTCGAGCAGGGTGAGGAGGGTGGTGATGGACTCTTTTTCGGACATGAAACACCTCCGTTCGCTGAAACGGCTGAGTTGCAACAAAAAGTCCGCGTGGCGCGAACCTTCAGATCAACTATAGAAGACCTGTGTGATCGTGCAAAAAATACCCAGTTCAACTCGTCGGCGAAACCTTTGCAGGAGCGAGCGTTACGCTGGAGATCAAGACGCCTCGCTTACCTCACACATCCGCTCGAGAAACATCGCCAAGGCTACTTCCTCGGCGCGCAGGCCTTTGCGCACGCGCGGGCGGGGCAGTTCGGCAAGGGCGCCGAGCATGAAGTGTTCGACCACTGCGGGGTGGATGTAGCACTTGCGGCACACCGCCGGCGTGTTGCCCAGCTGTTTGGCGACATTCTTCACCGCTTCGACCACATGGCGCTTGGCTTCGGTTTCCGACTCATGCTGCAACTCGCGCAGCACCGACAACGCCAGCGCGCTGCCCGCCCAGGTGCGATAGTCCTTGGCGGTGAACGCCGCGCCGGTGAGCTTTTGCAGATAGGCATTGACGTCAGAGGAGGTGACGGTGTGCCGTTCGCCATTTTCATCAAGATACTGAAACAGGTTCTGCCCGGGGATCTCCAGGCAGCGCTTGATGATTCGCGCCAGGCGACGGTCCTTGACGGTGATCTGGTGTTCGATGCCGCTCTTGCCGCGGAACTGGAACAGGATCGCGCTGCCGTTGACCTCGACATGCCGACTGCGCAACGTGGTCAAACCGTAAGAGCGATTGTCCCGTGCGTATTGGGTATTGCCGACGCGGATCAGCGTGGCGTCGAGCAAGGTAATCACCGTGGCCATGACCTTGTCCCGGCTGAAGCCCGGCTCATCGAGCAGCGCCTCGAGCTTGCGCCGCAGTTTGGGCAGGGCCATGCCGAAGTCGCGCAGGCGCGAGTATTTGTCGGCGTCGCGCACTTCCCGCCAGCGCGCGTGATAACGGTACTGTTTACGCCCGCGCGCATCGCGACCGGTGGCTTGCAAATGGCCGCAGGGGTCGGCGCAGATCCACACATCGGTGTAGGCCGGTGGCACCGCGAGGGCATTGATGCGTTTGGTTTCGTCCGGGTCGGTGATGCGCTGCCCCGACGGTTCGAAATAGACGAACTTGCCGCGCAGTTTTTTCCGGGTGATACCAGGCTGAGTGTCATCGACGTAATGCAGATCGGCGGGCAGAGCATCTGTCAGCACGGTATCGGGCATGGCGGTTTCCTTCGGTCATACGGCAGTCTGTAACTGATTGACCGCAGGCGCTGGCCGTCGTGCCGAATGATTTACGCGAGCACCGCCACCGCCTTGATCTGCGCCCACAGCCGCTGGCCCGGATGCACGCTCAGTTGATCACGCGAGAAGCGGGTGATCCGCGCCAGCAGCGGCGTGCCACCGGCATCGAGGCGGATCAGCACATGGGCACTGTTGTCAGCGGCCTGTTCGCTGACGACCGTAACGGGCAGACGATTGAGAATGCTGCTGGCTGCATCGTTGTTCAGCGCCAGGCTGATGTCGCGCGCGTGCACTTTGCAGCGCAGAGCCTGGCCCACGGCCATCGGCGCATGGGTGACGCGAATGTTCATTGCAGTGGCCGGCAGTTGCAGGCTGAGCAATTGATAGGTGGCGTCGTAGGCGCTGACCTGGCCTTCGATGATTACCCCGGCGTCATCGCCCATTGCCAAGGGCAGATCCAGGCGTGCGAGGGTCTCGCCGATCGGGCCGCTGGCGAGGGCTTTGCCATCACGCAGCAATACCAAATGATCGGCCAGACGCGCGACTTCATCCTGCGCATGGCTGACGTACAGCAGCGGAATATCCAGTTCGTCGTGCAGGCGTTGCAGGTACGGCAAGATTTCGCTTTTGCGCCGGCTGTCGAGAGCCGCCAGTGGTTCGTCCATGAGCAACAGTCTCGGGCTGGTCAGCAGGGCGCGGGCGATGCCGACGCGCTGTCGTTCGCCGCCGGACAGATGCTGCGGGTGACGCTCAAGCAAATGGCTGATGCCGAGCAGTTCGGTCGCTTGGTTGATATCGACCCGGCGTTGCGACTTTGCGATGCGTTTGAGACCAAACTCCAGATTGGCAAGCACCGACAGATGCGCGAACAGGCTGGCTTCCTGAAACACATAGCCAAGCGCACGTTTATGCGGCGGGACGAAAATGCCCTTGGCACTGTCCTGCCAGGTCTCGTCGTTGATCTGCACAAAACCCTGCTCGGCGCGCTCCAGCCCGGCGATGCAGCGCAGGCAAGTGGTTTTGCCCGAGCCGGAATCACCAAACAGCGCGGTGACGCCGCGGCCCGGCACTTGCAGATCGACATCCAGTTCAAACCCCGGATAAGTGCGTTTCAGGCGTACATCAATCATCGATCAGCTCCAGCCTGCGCGGGTCTTGCGGCTGGAGTACAGCGCCAGCAACACCAGAAACGAAAACACCAGCATCGCCGCAGACAGCCAGTGCGCCTGGGCATACTCCAGCGCTTCGACATGGTCGTAAATCTGCACCGAAACCACGCGGGTCTTGTCGGGAATGTTGCCGCCGATCATCAGCACCACGCCGAATTCACCCACGGTGTGGGCGAAGCCGAGAATCGCTGCGGTGATGAAGCCGGGGCGCGCCAGCGGCAGGATCACGCTGAAGAACGTGTCCCAGGGATTGGCGCGCAAGGTCGCCGCGACTTCCAGCGGGCGGGTGCCAATCGCCGAGAAAGCGTTTTGCAGCGGTTGCACCACGAACGGCATGGAGTAGATCACCGAACCGATGACCAGCCCGGTGAAACTGAACGTCAACGTGCCCAGCCCCAGCCATTGAGTGAACTGACCGAGAAAACCGTGCGGTCCCAGCGCCAGTAGCAGGTAGAAACCGATCACCGTCGGCGGCAGCACCAGCGGCAGCGCAACGATGGCGCCGATCGGCCCGCGCAACCACGACGAGGTGCGCGATAGCCACAGCGCGATCGGCGTGCCGATCAGCAGCAGGATCACGGTGGTCAGCGACGCCAGCTTCAGAGTCAGCCAGATCGCGGCGAAGTCGGCACTGGTCAGCGACATTTACAGTTCATATCCGAAGGATTTGATCACCGCAGCGGCTTTCGGCCCCTTGAGGTAATCGATCAGCGCCTTGGCAGCAGCGCTGTCCTTGCCTTTGTTCAAGATCACCGCGTCCTGTTTGATCGGATCATGCAGGGTGGCCGGGACAATCCACGCCGAACCGGTGCTGACTTTGCCGTCCTTGTAGATTTGCGACAGGGCGACGAAGCCCAGTTCGGCGTTGCCGGTGGAGACAAACTGGTAGGCCTGCGTGATGTTCTGGCCTTCGACGATTTTGCTTTTCGTGGCTTCGCTCAACTGGAGTTTTTCCAGCACTTGGGTGGCGGCGAGACCGTATGGCGCAGCTTCTGGATTGGCGATCGCAAGGTGTTGGTATTGGTTGGTTTTCAGCACGTCACCCTGTGCATCGACATAACCTTCTTTTGCCGACCACAGCGCCAGGGTGCCGATGGCGTAGGTGAAGCGCGAACCTTTGACGGTTTCGCCTTCCTGCTCAAGCTTTGCCGGGGTCACGTCGTCAGCAGCGAGGAACACTTGGAAGGGCGCACCGTTTTTGATCTGGGTGTAGAACTGGCCGGTGGCGCCGTAAGCGGCGACCAGTTTGTGCCCGGTGTCTTTTTCGAAGTCGGCAGCGATGGCCTGGATTGGCGCGGTGAAATTGGCGGCGACCGCCACTTGCACTTCGTCGGCCTGCGCGGCGCCCATGCTGAACATTGCGAGGAGTGAAGCGAAGCAGGCAGGGGCGAGGCGTGTGGCAGCAAGTGTCATGTAAAGGCTCCGTGATCGGCGGTAAATGCTTTGCTTTGGATAACGCCGATACACGGGCGCAATCGCTGTATACGGAAATATATAGCGATACGCCGCCAAGTGGCGAGGGAATAAATCCGCTCGCCGCATAAATTCAGTGGCGGTTGAGTTTGGCCAATGCTCCCTCGGCCAGTTGCCGGGTCAGCTCAGCGCTGCCGATATTCTTGCCGAGCGTGAGCGCCTGTCCGGCCCAGAGGTTGGCAAAGTCCGCATCATCCTTGGCCCGCAGCGGCATCAGCGCACCGCCGGCCAAGGGGAAGGCCGGCGCCTGCGCTGACATCGGGCCGAGTTCACGCATCGCCCGATTGAGAATGCCCCGTGCCGGGCGTCCGGTAAAAATGTTGGTGATGGCGGTCTGGCTTTCCTTGGCGGTGCGCAGGGCCTTGTGATGTGAGGCGCTGACTTTGGCTTCCGGGGTGAACAGGTACGCCGTGCCGACTTGCACCGCCGAGGCGCCGAGCATCAACGCCGCTGCAACGCCCCGGGCATCGCTGATCGCGCCCGCCGCGATCACCGGCACTTTCACCGCGTCGACCACCTGCGGCACCAGCGCGAAGGTGCCGACCTGGGTGCTCAGATCATCGCTGAGAAACATCCCGCGATGGCCACCGGCCTCATAACCCATGGCGATGATCGCATCGCAGCCGTGTTGCTCCAGCCAGATCGCTTCTTCGACCGTAGTCGCAGACGAAAGGATTTTCGCCCCGGTCGCCTTGACCCGATCAAGCAGGGTTTTATCCGGTAGCCCGAAATGGAAACTCACCACCTCGGGGCGGAACTCTTCGAGCACGGCACACGCTGCTTCGTCGAACGGTGCGCGATTGGACACCGGCGTTGGCGCGTCGAAATCGGCACCCAATTCGCGGTAGTAAGGTTCGAGCAGGTTTTTCCAGTCACGTGCCCGCTGTTCATCAGGCGCCGGTGGCTGGTGGCAGAAGAAATTGACGTTGAACGGCTTGGTGGTGTGCTGGCGAATCGTCTTCAACTCATCGCGCAGTTGCTCGCTGCTCAGCATCGCTGCCGGCATTGAACCGAGGCCGCCGGCATTGCACACGGCAATCACCATCGAAGAGTTGGTCGCACCGGCCATCGGGCCCTGGATGATCGGCAGTTCGATACCGAGAAGATCGAGGATGCGGGTGTCTGGCCACTGGCTCATATAGCAATTCTCCGAACGATGAAACGGGCAGGGACGGCACGCGGTTTTTAACAGCAAAACCGGATGCGGGGCCAGTCTGAAATTCTGAACATCACGTGCAGTTTTTCAGCGTCGGTGCAATCCGCCGCCACCGCCAAACGAACGGTTCATCATTTGTGAAGAATGGTTGAAGTTGTGCGTGCGCTGATTACCGAGACTGCGTGCGGCGGATTCGCGGTTGAGATTCTGCAATTGCGCATTGTTGTTCGCGGGTCTGGTCCGGTTGGCACCGCTGCCGGCCACGGACTGCCAGCCGTTGTCGGTTTTCTTGTAGACGTTGCCGTCGCGCCCGGCATAAACGTTATCGCCGACCCGCGCAGCGCCGCCGTCGCGGACATGAATGCCGCCGTATTGCGTGGTGTTGCCGGTATTGGGGTTGTAAACGGCGCCGCGATTGGCACTGACGTGAGTGCCGCTGCGGACGTTGCCGGCAGTAACCCGTTCGCCGGCGATGGCGCCGCCGTTCGGGCCGACTGCCACGCCGCTGCGCCCGGCAGCGTAGTTGCCGGTGTAGGCGTTGTGCACCGCGCCACGTTGCCCGGCGGCGGCAATGCCGGTACGCGAGTTGTACGAGGCGCCAACCTGGCCGGCCCAGCGATTGCCGGTCCAGGCGTTGTAACCGGCGCCATAACGGCTGACTGTCGCACTATCACCCCACTGATGATAAAGATTGCCGGTGGTTCCGGCCCAGCCACCCGGACCCCAGGCCACCGCGCCGCCGCGATAACCGTAGGCTGCGCCACCCCAGGCCAGCGGCGCCGGGTACAGACGCGGACCCCACGCGTAGCCCCAGCCGTAATTTCCCCACCACGGATAGGCGCCCCAGCCCCAGCCCATGGCGACGGTGTTGCCGCCCCAGCTCCAGCCGAATCCGAAGCCGAAGGTCCAGCCAGTCCACGGCGTGTAACGAATCGCGACGCCGAATCCATAAGTCACCGGCGGCCCGTACCAGACATTGCCGACCCACGGCGTATACGGATAACCGGTGCCGTACACCACAACGCCAGTCGCCGGGTCCAGCGTCGAGCCTTGATAGCCCGGCGTGTAGCCGACCACCACGGTATCGCTGCTGGATTCGTAAACCTTCACGTACGTGAGGTAGTGCATCGGCGAGCTGGGCGGAATCGAATAAATCACCGCTGGTACTGAAGAGGCCACACTCCACGGCCCGTTCAGTGAGGTGGCGCTGAACCAGATGCCGTTCTCCACCGCCCACCAACTGTCGTTGTCGACTCGAATAATCGGAGTGGCGCTGTTGACCACGTATTGCAGCGGCGTATTGCTGATCGCTTTGAGCTGCGGCTCGCCGTCAAATTGCGGTGTCGTCATCTTCACCGCGCTCTTGTTGATCGCCGAGGTCTGCGGGATGGTCGCCGCAATGGCCGCCTCCTGTGCCTGTGGCGTGCCGGCTACCGAGGCCTTGACGTTCTCTTTGGCGCTGTCGTCAGGAATATTGGCAAAGTCGGCCGGCAGCTTGTCTGGCGGGACAAAGGTCCATGGCCCGCTCATGTCGCTGGCGCGGAACCAGCGTCCGGAGATCAGTACGTAACTGTTCTGGTCGCCGATTTCCTTGAAGATGTGCCCGGTGGTGTTGCTCACGTACAACAGGCTGGTGCCCTGAATCGGTTGCCATTGCGCGGCGCCGTCGGTCACCAACAGTTCCGTTGGCGTGGTGGCGATGAAGATTTTCGGCTGCGGCGGCTTGGCCAGGCTGGGAACCTTGTCCTTCGGATCGCTTTGCCCGGTGAGCAGGTCCACCTGGCGGCTCTTGATCGCCGCGTGTTTGGCTTTTTCCAGACTGGCCGGCGGCGCAGCAAGGCGCGTGTAATCGCCGGCCAATTGATCGGCAACCATCCAGCCGTCAAATACATGCAGGTAGTGTTTGCCTTCGGCGTCCTTGAGCAGCAGTGGGCGCGTGTTGATCACCCGTTGCAGCTCCGTTCCTTCCACCGGCCGATAAGCCGCTTCGCCGTCGATGTATACGAGAATTGCCGGGCTGTCGGAGCTGATGATGGTCGGCGGCGTGTTTTCCAAGGGCGCACTGTCGGCTTTCTGTTCAGCGTGGAGCACCCCAACCGCTGCTTCCAGCTGATCCAGTGAAATGGTTTTCTTGCGGCTCTCGGCATCTTTTTTCAGGATGGCGAGCCACGTGTCGGCCTGTTTCGCATCGGCGGGGAAATCGGCCTTGATGATTTTGTACTGATCAAGCGCGACCCAGCGGGTGGCCTTGTCGACGAGGGTGTGAGCGCTGAACTGGACGATGCCGTAGGTGGACTTGCCATCGGCAGCCGTGGCTTCGACCGCCGCGCGGGCATTGAGCGTATAGCCGTCCCAGCTGTCGAGCTGCGGCTGATACACCGTCAGCTTGCTCTTGCCGTTGCTGATCACCTGCGGCCATGTCGGCTCGCTTGGCGCCGCGTTCGGCTTTGCCGCCGGTGCGGCTGCCCAGGCATTGCCAAGTGTCAGCAGACATAGCATCAGCAGCGAGGGTAAAGCGCTCAGGAAAGGCATCGTCAGCTCCATCGACACACCGGTTTGCAAGGCGCAACCGGGAAAACACAACCGTCGAAAAAGCATAGCCGCCTGCCGGGGATTTACCCGGCTGATCGAGCCGTTAGCGCAAAGTCGAGTGTGGCAATGTGTTGCGATGTGCTATTTCAAGGCATGCTTGTTTCAAATCATTTTCGAGAGGCCGTCATGTTCAACGCCATCCTGATCGACAAAGACGACAGCGGTTATCGCGCCAATCTGCAGCAAATCGATGAACAGCAACTGCCCGAAGGCAACGTCAGCGTGAACGTCGCGTACAGCACCCTGAATTTCAAAGACGGCCTGGCGATCACCGGCAGCAGCCCGGTGGTGCGCAAGTTCCCCATGGTTCCGGGGATCGATCTGGCGGGGACTGTCGAGTCCAGTTCGCATGCCGATTTCAAGGCGGGCGATCGGGTGCTGCTCAACGGTTGGGGGGTCGGTGAAAGCCACTGGGGCGGACTGGCGCAAAAGGCCCGGCTCAACGGTGACTGGTTGATCCCACTGCCCGAAGCTTTCACCCCGGCGCAAGCCATGGCCATCGGCACCGCCGGCTACACGGCGATGCTGTGCATTCTGGCGCTGGAGCGCCATGGCGTGACGCCGGATCACGGTGAAGTGTTGGTCACCGGCGCAAACGGCGGGGTCGGCAGCTTTGCCATCGCCTTGCTCAGAAAGTTGGGATACCGCGTGGTGGCATCCACCGGCCGCGTGTCCGAGCATGAATACCTGGAGCAATTGGGCGCTGCCGAAATCATCGATCGCGCCACCTTGTCCGAACCGGGCAAGCCGTTGGCGAAAGAGCGCTGGGCGGCGGTGGTCGATTCGGTCGGAAGCCACACGTTGGCCAACGCTTGCGCCAGCACTCGCTCGGAAGGCGTGGTCGCGGCATGCGGGTTGGCGCAAGGCATGGACTTTCCGGCCTCGGTAGCGCCGTTCATTCTGCGCGGCGTGACGCTGGCTGGAATCAACAGCGTGACCCAGCCCAAAGCACGCCGTATCGAGGCCTGGGACAGACTGGCCAAGGATCTGGATTTCTCCTTATTGCAACTGATCAGTCAAGAAATCAGTTTGAGCGAAGCCCTTGAGACCGCGCCCAAACTGCTCGCCGGGAAACTGCGGGGCAGGGTGGTGGTCGACGTCAATCGTTGAGTTCGCGCTCAAGCAGTTGGCGTTTGCGCTCGACGCCCCAGCGGTAGCCGGAAAGGTTTCCATCGCTGCGCACCACGCGGTGGCAGGGAATCGCCACCGCCAGGCGGTTGGCCCCGCAAGCCTGGGCCACCGCACGCATCGAAGTCGGCGCGCCAATGCGTTGCGCGATCTCGGCGTAACTGGCGGTGCTGCCTGCGGGAATCTCGCGCAGCGCCTGCCAGACGCGCTCCTGAAACGCGGTGCCGCGTATATCCAGCGGCAAGTTCAGGCCTTTCGCCGGTGCTTCGACAAAGCCGACGACGCTGGCGATCAAGTGTTCAAATTCGCGGTCGGCGCCGATCAGGTTGGCCTTGCGAAACTGATCCTGCAGGTTGCAGACCAACTGATGCGGATCGTCGCCGAGCAGAATCGCGCAGATCCCACGTTCGCTTTGCGCCACCAGAATTGCCCCAAGCGAGCATTGGCCAACGGCAAAGCGAATGTCGTTGTTCTGTCCGGCAGCGCGATAGTCGGTGGGCTTCATGCCCAGCAGTTGATCGGCAGATTCGTAGAAACGGCTGTTGGAATTGAATCCGGCCTCGTACAGCGCGTCGGTCACCGAGCCGCCGTCCGCCAGGCGCGCACGCAGCTTGCGCGAACGATGCGCCATGGCGTAAGCCTTGGGCGTCAGGCCGGTCGCGGCTTTGAATACTCGATGAAAATGGAAAGGGCTAAGGCCGGCGCTGGCGGCGAGGCTGTCGAGCGCGGGCAATGTCTCGCACGCTTCGATCTGCCGGCAGGCCGCTGCGATGATCGCCGCGTGCTGCGCGTCATTCTGGTCCTTGCTGGCGCGTTTGCTCGGCCGATATCCGGCAGCTTCGGCCATTTCGGCGGTGTCGAAAAACTCGACATTCTGCGGTTTGGGCAGGCGCGCAAGGCTGCTCGGTCGGCAATAAACGCCGGTGGTTTTTACTGCGTAGACAAACTGCCCGTCCGCACGCGGATCGCGGGCAACCACGGCGGCCCAGCGTGGATCGTCTTCAGTTCTGATCGTCTTCGAAAGCGTGTCCATGAGAGGGAATCCGTTGACCTGTTTGAGTCAGGTTAACCAGCATCGTAACCCGCGACACTCCGCGCCTTGCGGTCAAACTTTTATTGAACGCCCGCGACGCGGAAGGTGATGTTGATGCGCCGTTCGCCCAAGAGCGGGTGATGGCCGGGTTTGATTGGCAGCACGCCGTGATAGCGCAGACGGTCCACGCCGCCCCAGACCACCATGTCGCCATGCAGCAGCGGGATGCGCTGGGTTTTATCGCTGCGTTCGAAGCCGCCAAACAGAAACATCGCCGGCAACCCCAACGACAACGAAACGATGGGCGCGGCATAACCCTTTTCGTCCTTGTCCTGATGCAGCGACATCTTGGCGCCGGGGACGTATTGGTTGATCAGGCAGGAGTCGGCCTGAAAACCCGCGAAGCCGGCGCGTTCCGCCGCCTCGTGGGCCAAATCGGCAAAGACCGCCGGCATCGATGGCCACGGCAAGCCGCTGAGAGGATCGACGCTGGAATAGCGGTAACCGCTGCGATCAGTGATCCAGCCCAACTGCCCGCAACTGCTGGTGCCAACCGACATGCTGAAACCGCCGGGCGTGACCATGTGGCGTAGCGGGGCGGCGGCAAGAATAGCCTCAAGGTCGGTCAGCAGTTGCTCGACCTGTGGCAAGGCGAATCCGCGCAGCACCCACGATTGTTCGCCGATCTGCTCGGCGCGGGCTTGCTGCACGGGTTCGTTGTCGGCGAACAGGTCAAACGTGGTCGGTTGCATGGTGTTGGTTACAGCGCTTTGCTGACGCTGATGTCGCTGATCACATCGTCTGAAGGACCATGCAACGCGTCCAGCGCAGACTTGGCTTCCTCAACGGTGCCGTTCTCCAGCTGCGCGAACTCAAAACGGCGCTCGCCGTTAAGCTTGTACTTGATCACATATTTGGTTGTTTGCGCCACGGTAGTGGTTTCCTTTCAGAATAGGCTGTGCGTCTCAGCTCAGTTTAGTGCTGGAGCGACGGATGATCTTGATCGAGTGGGTCAGCGTCGGCTTGCGAGTCACGCTGATTGCGCGGCGGTTGACGGTGTCGATGGTGATGTTCCAGAAGCCGGTGCTCGGTGCAGTGATGCGCGCCGGGAAAGTGTCGAACGCGCCGCCGTGGTAGGTGTGACGGCCGCCGTTTTTGAAGCTGCGGAAGTTGGCGTCGTTCATCAAACGGATGTTGCACATCTGCGAGCATTGAATGACGACGATGTCGTCTTCGTTGAGGTGCTCGCGCTGGTGAATGAATTTCATGGGCGCCTCCAGAAGGGCTTTTTCTACTAAATCAAAACGATAGCTTGTCGATGGGCGCAGTTTATCAGCCCGCACGGGTTATTATCTGGCCGTCGGGCGTTGCTTTGACAAATTTTGAACAGAACTTCGCCACGGCGGGCGGGTTAAATGCACAAGGCCCCGGAGAAAAGCGGCATTTGTGCTGTCGGACGGTCTTTGACGGAGGATTGATATGAAGTGGGGTGTGGTGTGTGTGCCGTTGATTCTGGCGATGGCCGGTTGTGCAAATGTTTCCGAAATCAATGAAACGCTGCCAACCATGAGCGTGATCTCTGGCAAAAAGCCCCAGGAGTATGCGCAATGTCTGACCGACAAGCTCGCTGACAGTCGCGGCGCGTTGCAGGTGCAGCCGCAGAAGGACGGTGTAAGAGTGATCGTCCCGGGCAAGCTTTCTTCAGGCCCGGCAGCCGTGTTTGATATCGAAGATCGCGCCGGCGGCAGCAGCATCAAACTGCATGAGCGCATGTCCAACGTGCCGGTTCGCCCTCACGATGTGCAGAAAGCCGCGAACGCCTGTATTTCCGGCTGATAGACTAGCGAACATCAGCACCCGATGCCGTCACAGTCCTGCTGTGGCGGCATTGTCATATATGGAGTCGCAATGAAGCGAGAGCACGTGCGGGAGCGCCACGCAGAGGGCCTTATCTCTGCCACCCATGTCATCCAGAACCCGGCGAATCCCGGTGAATGGATCGTGTTTTTCAAGAAGAGTGCGGGGCGCAGCTACTTTTTGGTGGATGACAATGATGAAGTCGAGTCCTTCAATCGGCTCGACGATCTCATCGAGGTCGTCCGTGGCCTCGGGATCAAGTTCGCCGAAATCCACATGTAAGGCTTACTTGCAGACGACCACGACGTTGCGGGTCTTGTAATTGCCAACGTCAACGCCGAGGGTTTTGTCATCTTCCTTGGGCGCCGGCGTGCCATCGGTGCCGACGATGCGATAACCGGTGCCAGCGCAGGAGGCATCGGCCTTTTCGTAGCACATGGCCCAGGAGTTGGCTTCGCCGGAACAGTCGATGCTCAGACCCTGTTCGCCATTGTTCAGATAGGTGGGCTGCGAAGTGGCACAGCCGCTCAATACCAATACCGCGAGAAGCGGCTGCAGTTTGTTCAGGTTCATGGTTACGTGATCTTCAGGTGGGGGACTGGATGCTCTGACAGCGCCGCGATGAAAAGGTTATAGCGATTGGCCACTTGTTTGCCAACAAGGCACAAAAAAGCCCTGCGTTCTGGCAGGGCTTGGCGCAAGTGCTGGCAGGATCAGTCCTGATCTTTGCCACGGCGCTTGGAAGAAGCAGGTGTATCGGTGAACACCGAGGCTACATCCGTCGCCATCTGCTCGCTGTCGAAAGGCCCGGCGATATGTTCGCCATTAGTGGTGGTCAGCGTCCACCTGCCGTCTTTCTTGTCGATCACATACCCGTTGATGATTTTTACCGCAGCCATCTGGTCATTCTCGTTCGGTGGTTCAAAGGCACCATGATAGCGGCAAATGCTCGCATTGGGGGCCGATAAGCGTATGGTGATCCAGTTTCGTCAGATCTTGAGCTACGCTGAATTCGCCGCTGAAAAAACCGCAAGGAACTATCCGCGCGAATATTTCTCTATGTTGGCATCGGTTAGCCAGCGCGGGGCATTGTAAGGCGCACGCCGCCTGATTAGACTGCCTCGAAACTCGTACACACAGCCTTTTCAAGGACTTATATGATCAAGAAATGCTTGTTTCCAGCAGCCGGTTACGGCACTCGCTTCCTCCCAGCGACCAAAGCCATGCCTAAAGAAATGCTGCCGGTGGTAAACAAGCCACTGATCCAGTACGGCGTTGAAGAAGCACTGGACGCGGGCCTGACTGAGATTTCCATCGTCACCGGCCGTGGCAAGCGTGCTCTGGAAGACCACTTCGACATCAGTTACGAGCTGGAAAACCAGATCAAGGGCACCGACAAGGAAAAGTACCTGGTCGGTATCCGCAAGCTGTTGGACGAGTGCTCGTTCTCCTACACCCGTCAGACCGAAATGAAAGGTCTGGGCCACGCGATCCTGACTGGCCGCCCGCTGATCGGTGACGAACCGTTCGCCGTGGTTCTGGCGGACGACCTGTGCGTCAACATCGATGGCGACGGCGTGCTGACCCAGATGGTCAAGCTGTACAAGCAGTTCCGTTGCTCGATCGTCGCCATTCAGGAAGTCGATCCGCAGGAAACCAACAAGTACGGCGTAATCGCTGGCGAAATGATCCGCGACGACATCTACCGCGTACACAGCATGGTCGAGAAGCCTAAGCCGGAAGACGCGCCGTCGAACCTGGCGATCATCGGTCGCTACATCCTGACCCCGGACATCTTCGACCTGATCGAACAGACCGAGCCAGGCAAGGGCGGCGAAATCCAGATCACCGACGCCCTGATGAAGCAGGCCCAGAACGGCTGCGTGATGGCCTACAAGTTCAAGGGCAAGCGTTTCGACTGCGGTGGTGCGGAAGGCTACATCGACGCGACCAACTTCTGCTTCGAAAACTTCTACAAGACTGGCAAGGCTTACTAATAGTCTTCGCCTCGTCTGCAAAAGAAAGCCACCTTCGGGTGGCTTTTTCATTTTCCGCCCTTATATGGATGGCATTGCTTGCCCAATGGATGACTGCGGGTATGCTGATGGCCTGCCGAGGAGATAGAAATGGCCTACGATTTTGACCTTTATGTGATTGGTGCCGGTTCCGGCGGTGTGCGCGCTGCGCGGTTTGCCGCCGGCTTCGGGGCGAAAGTGGCGGTGGCCGAGAGCCGTTACCTGGGCGGCACGTGCGTCAACGTCGGCTGCGTGCCGAAAAAGCTGCTGGTTTACGGCGCGCATTTTGCCGAGGACTTCGAGCAGGCGTCCGGTTTTGGCTGGAACCTGGGCGAGGCCAACTTCGACTGGGCCACGCTTATCGCCAACAAGGATCGCGAGATCAATCGCCTTAACGGCATTTATCGCAATCTGCTGGTCAACAGCGGTGTGACCCTGCACGAGGCGCACGCGAAAATCGTTGGGCCGCACGAGGTCGAGGTCAACGGCGAACGCTACACCGCCAAAAATATCTTGATCGCGACTGGCGGCTGGCCGCAGATTCCTGAAATCCCGGGGCACGAGCATGCGATCGGTTCGAACGAAGCGTTCTTCCTGAAAGAGTTGCCCAAGCGTGTGCTGGTGGTGGGTGGCGGTTATATCGCGGTCGAGTTTGCCGGGATTTTCCATGGCCTCGGTGCCAACACCACGCTGCTGTATCGCGGCGATCTGTTCCTGCGTGGTTTCGATGGGTCGGTGCGCAAGCACCTGCAAGAAGAATTGACCAAGCGCGGCCTCGACCTGCAATTCAATGCCGACATCGCACGCATCGACAAACAGGCCGACGGTAGCTTGAAAGCGACGCTCAAGGATGGTCGTGTACTCGAAGCCGATTGCGTGTTCTACGCCACTGGTCGACGTCCGATGCTGGACAACCTGGGCTTGGAAAATACCGATGTGCAACTGGACGACAAGGGCTTCATCAAAGTCGACGACGCGTACCAGACCACCGAGCCGTCGATTCTGGCGCTGGGCGACGTCATTGGTCGCGTGCAGCTGACACCGGTCGCGCTAGCCGAAGGCATGGCTGTGGCGCGGCGTCTGTTCAAGCCGGAGCAATACCGTCCGGTGGATTACAAAATGATCCCGACCGCCGTGTTCAGCCTGCCAAACATCGGCACAGTCGGTTTGAGCGAGGAAGAAGCGCGCGAATGCGGCCATGAGGTGGTGATTTTCGAGAGTCGCTTCCGCCCGATGAAGCTGACCCTGACTGATTGTCAGGAGAAAACCCTGATGAAGCTGGTGGTCGACGCCAAGACCGACAAGGTACTTGGCTGCCACATGGTCGGCCCGGACGCTGGCGAGATCGTGCAAGGTCTGGCGATCGCCTTGAAGGCTGGCGCAACCAAGCGCGACTTCGACGACACCATCGGGGTGCACCCGACGGCCGCCGAAGAGTTCGTCACCATGCGCACACCGGTCAGCGCTTAAGCGTCTTTCGCTTTGGCTGAGTCTGGCGCTGCCGCAACGGTAGCCGCCAGACGCTGGCTGTCCTCAAGGCTCGCCTGAGCCTTGAGCAACTCCTTTTCCAGCGACTGATTGAGCTGCGTCTGTTCGTCGACGCTCTGCTTGAGCGCCTGGCTTTCCAGCGTCGCGACGCGCAGACGTTCCTGGAGGAGGGTGCGCTCGCTGTCCATGCGCGTGGCCTGCTCGAGCAATTGATCCTGCCGCTGATTGCTCTGCTTGAGCTGATCCTGCAACAAGTTCAGCTCGCGCTGGGTGCCACGGTTTTCGGTGAGCAGGCGTTCGTTGTCGCGGTGCAACTGTGTGATCTCATCCTGACGCACCAGCGCGCTCTGCTGGGCTTGACGCAGTTCCGCCTGAATCTGCTGGATTTGCCCTTCATGGCGGGCCTGTTCCTGCTCGCGCTGTTCCTTGGTGGCGTTACGGTAATGCTCCAGCGCATCGCGGGCGTGCAGGTGTTTTTCTTCCAGTGAGCGGATCTGCTCGTCCTTGTCCTGCAGGCGCAATTCGAAGTCGGCCAGTGCCTGATTCAGACCGGCGTTGCGCGTCTGTTCGGTTTGCAGCATCGAGCGGGTGTTAGTCAGCGCCTCGGATTCGCGTTGCAGCGCGGCGCCCTGAATGTCGTGGTCGTGTTCGAGTTTTTCCAGCGCCTGGCGAACCTGTTTCAGCTCGTTTTCCAATGCTTCGCGTTGCTCCTCGAACTGTTCGCGGGCTTGCTCGATGGGCTCCTGCGCCTGTTCTTTCAGGCGCTGGGCGAGGCGAGAGACGAGGGCGGTCAGCTCATCATCGATCGGTTCTGCTGACGCTTCTGCGGGTTGTGCGCCGTCGTCCAGTTCTTTCAGGTAACGATGGATCGTGGTTTTCGAGCCGGTGTTGCCCATTTCGATGCGTACGGCATCGATGCTTGGGTGTTCGCCGCGCGCCAGGATCGCTGTGCGCGCAATTTGCACCAGTGCTTTGGTAATGCCGCCACGGGCCATGTGAACTCCTACGTTTACGTACTGTGGTACATGCCACTAAAGTACGCAGTGTACCATGCTGAAAATATAGGTAAATCTTTGAACTAAAACAGGCGGGATATACTGGTATTACCCAATGTCAGGCGGCAAAATGCGCACCTGCATCAGTGAACCCGTACGCCAGCGAGAAAACTGCCATGAGCGACATCGATCGATATCTGCAAGCCGCCACCCGCGACAACACTCGCCGCAGCTATCGCATGGCGATCGAGCACTTCGAGGTGACGTGGGGCGGATTTCTCCCGGCTACTGCTGACAGCGTTGCGCGCTATCTGGTGGAGCACGCCGGGGTGCTGTCGATCAATACGCTGAAGTTGCGTCTGTCCGCGCTGGCGCAGTGGCACAACAGTCAGGGCTTTGCCGATCCGACCAAGGCGCCAGTGGTGCGTAAGGTGTTCAAGGGCATTCGTGCTTTGCATCCAGCACAGGAAAAACAGGCTGAGCCGTTGCAGTTGCAGGATCTGCAACGAGTGATCGATTGGCTTGAGCAGGAGGTGCAGACTGCCCGGCAGGAACAGGACCGCCCGACCTTGCTCAAGGCTTATCGGGATCGCGCGCTGATTCTGTTGGGCTTCTGGCGGGGTTTTCGCAGCGATGAGTTATGCCGCTTGCAGATCGAGCATGTGCAGGCGAGTGCTGGCAAGGGCATCACTTTGTATCTGCCGCGCAGCAAGGGCGACCGGGAAAACCTCGGACAGACCTATCAGGCCCCAGCGCTGCTCAAGCTGTGTCCCGTGCAGGCTTACATCGACTGGATTACCGAGGCTGCGCTGGTACGCGGCGCGGTGTTCCGCAGCATTGATCGCTGGGGCAATCTGAGCGAGGAGGGCTTGCACGCCAACAGCATCATTCCCTTGTTGCGCCAAGCGTTGCAGCGCGCCGGAATTGCCGCCGCCAACTACACCAGCCATTCACTGCGGCGTGGCTTTGCCACATGGGCGCATCAAAGCGGCTGGGACCTGAAATCGCTGATGAGCTACGTCGGCTGGAAGGACATGAAATCCGCCATGCGCTATGTTGAGGTCAGCCCATTCCAGGGAATGGCTCGGATTATGGATAAGCCGGATCAAGCGTAGAGATCGTTTTCTTCTATTAATACAGTCAGCTAATAGCGAAAACAAATCAGCAGCATCAGGTTTGCCAATGAGCCTTCCGTCGAGTGAGTGGGTAGGATTCACCCATCAACTTCATAACCCCTGACGGAGAGTCATCGATGCCTATCATCAACAGCCAAGTAAAACCGTTCAAAGCTACCGCGTTCAAAAACGGCGACTTCGTTCAAGTCTCGGATGCTGACTTGAAGGGCAAGTGGTCCGTAGTGTTCTTCTACCCAGCCGACTTCACCTTCGTTTGCCCAACCGAGCTGGAAGACCTGGCTGACAACTACGCTGAGTTCAAGAAGCTGGGCGTGGAAATCTATAGCGTTTCGACCGACACCCACTTTGCTCACGCTGCCTGGCACAACACTTCGCCAGCCATCGGCAAAATCGAATACACCATGATCGGCGACCCGACCCACGTCATCTCGCGCAACTTCGACGTGCTGATCGAAGAAGCTGGTCTGGCTGACCGTGGTACCTTCGTGATCAACCCTGAAGGCCAGATCAAAATCGTTGAACTGAACGATGGCGGCGTTGGCCGTGACGCTTCCGAGCTGCTGCGCAAGATCAAGGCTGCTCAGTACGTCGCTGCACACCCAGGCGAAGTTTGCCCGGCCAAGTGGAAAGAAGGCGAGGCCACTCTGGCTCCGTCGCTGGACCTGGTCGGCAAGATCTAAGTCTGTGACATGCAACGCAGGGCGGCACGCCGCACCTTCTTAAGTTAGCTGCACCGCCCAATAAAAATGCCCGGGCGAGATTCGCTCGGGCTTTTTTTCGCCTCAAATAAAGGAAATCGCCCGTATGTTGGACGCCAATCTTAAAGCCCAGTTGAAATCGTACCTGGAACGGGTCACCCAACCGATCGAGATCGTTGCATCCCTCGACGACGGTGCGAAATCCCGTGAAATGCTGGACCTGCTGAAAGACGTTGCCAGTCTTTCGAGCCAAATTACCCTGATCGACAGCGGTGACGATGCCCGCAAGCCATCGTTCTCGATCAATCGCCCAGGAGCCGACATCAGCCTGCGTTTCGCCGGTATTCCGATGGGCCACGAATTCACCTCGCTGGTGCTGGCCCTGCTGCAAGTCGGCGGCCACCCGTCGAAGGCCAGCGTTGAAGTCATCGAGCAGATTCGCTCGCTCAAAGGCGAGTTCAGCTTCGAGACTTACTTCTCGCTGTCCTGCCAAAACTGCCCGGACGTCGTCCAGGCGCTGAACCTGATGGCCGTGCTCAACCCGAACATCCGCCACGTCGCCATCGACGGCGCGCTGTTCCAGGACGAAGTCAACGATCGCAAGATCATGGCCGTGCCGAGCATCTACCTCAACGGCGAAAACTTCGGCCAGGGCCGCATGGGCCTGGAGGAAATCCTCGCCAAACTCGACACCGGCGCGATTGAGCGTCAGGCCGAGAAAATCAGCGCCAAGGAAGCCTTTGACGTGCTGGTCGTCGGCGGTGGCCCGGCGGGTGCTTCGGCCGCTATCTACGCCGCACGTAAAGGCATCCGCACCGGTGTCGCGGCTGAGCGCTTTGGCGGTCAGGTGCTCGACACCATGGCCATCGAGAACTTCATTTCCGTGCAGGAAACCGAAGGGCCGAAACTGGCCACGGCGCTGGAAGAACACGTCAAGCAGTACGACGTCGACATCATGAACCTGCAACGCGCCGACAAGCTGATCCCGGGCAAGAATGGCGAGTTGCACGAAGTCCACTTCGCCAGTGGCGCAACTCTGAAAGCCAAAAGCGTAATCTTGGCGACCGGCGCACGCTGGCGCGAAATGAACGTTCCGGGCGAGCAGGAATACCGCAACAAAGGCGTGGCGTACTGCCCGCACTGCGACGGCCCGTTGTTCAAAGGCAAGCGCGTGGCGGTGATCGGCGGCGGTAACTCCGGCGTTGAAGCGGCCATCGATCTGGCCGGTATCGTGTCGCACGTAACGTTGCTGGAATTCGACGTGCAACTGCGTGCCGATGCCGTGCTGCAACGCAAGCTGCACAGCCTGCCGAACGTCACCGTGATCACCAGTGCGCAAACCACTGAAGTCACCGGCAATGGCGAGAAGGTCAACGGTCTGCGTTACAAGGATCGCACCACAGATGAGCTGCGCACGGTTGAGCTGGAAGGCATCTTCGTACAGATCGGTCTGCTGCCGAACACCGATTGGCTGAAGGGCACCATCGAGCTGTCGCCGCGTGGCGAGATCATTGTCGATAATCGTGGCGAGACTTCGATCTCGGGGATCTTTGCAGCGGGCGACGTGACGACTGTGCCGTACAAGCAGATCGTGATCGCAGTGGGCGAGGGCGCCAAGGCTTCGCTGAGTGCGTTCGATCACTTGATCCGGACTTCGGCCCCGGCGTAACTGCCAGGTCGAAAACTAAAAAACCCATGAGCGATCATGGGTTTTTTTTGCCTGTCACAAAACCAAATGTGGGAGCGAGCCTGCTCGCGAAAGCGAAGTGTCATTCATCGATGATGTTGACTGGCCGGACGCCTTCGCGAGCAGGCTCGCTCCCACAATGGATTTATATCGTCAGTTACAGCGGTGCAGGCTGAATGATCTCGACCCAGTAGCCATCCGGATCCTTGATAAACGCCAGGCTCTTCATCCGGCCATCGGTCAGACGCTTCTGGAAATCGCAACCCAGCTCTTCAAAGCGTGCACATGCTGCAACGATATCCGGCACTGAGATGCAGATGTGGCCGAAACCGCGCGGGTCGGTGTTGCCATTGTGATAGGCGAAGTCGGCATCGTTTTCGGTGCCGTGGTTGTGGGTCAGTTCGAGAATGCCCGGGATCGATTTCATCCATTCGGTACGCGCGGCGGCGTCGGTCGGGATCTGTGATTTATCGACCAGCGCGAGGAAGTACAGGCTGAACTCGGCTTCCGGGAAATCACGCTTCTCGACCAGCGAGAAACCCAGTACACGGGTGTAGAAATCCAGCGACTTGGTGATGTCCTTCACGCGCAGCATGGTGTGGTTGAACACGAAGTTGCGGGTTGCGCTGTCTGGCGTAGCTGTCACGCCGGGAAAAGTGTTCAGTTCGTTGAGGCTCATGGGCCCTCCAATGACAATGGGCGAGTGAATGGGCGCAATGATACGCATGCTGGCCGGCATCGCCAAATGCAAGGCGGGCTTGCCCTGCGCGTAGGCGGGGCTCAGACTTGCCTTCTATCCATGAGTGCGTCCGGCAATGATCCGACTGTTGAAATCCGTGTTTGTTTTTTTTGCTTTGTCGTCGGCTGTGGTTTTCCCTGCCATGGCCGAACCAGGCATCACCTGGCCGGCAGGCTGGAAGGTTGAACCGTTGCCGGGCACCGCGCCGCCAGTCTCGCGACAACGGGCGGTGAAGCTCGACGCCGACGGTAACCAGGTGATGGTGATGGAATTGACCATGACCCAAGTGGAGGCGGGGCATCAGGTCAATCTGCAAGGCGTGCTGCTGGAGATGCGCAAATCCATTCAGAAGGATTTTTTACGCAGTGGTTATCAGAGCGTCTGCAACCGCATTCATCCGGCTGCGCTCGGCTCATTGTCCGGGCTGGAGACGACCTGCACGGTCACCGAGAACGGTCGACACGTATTATCACAAACGTTGGTGGCAGCTGTGGAAACAGACAAGGCTTACGTACTTTCATATGCCGGACAGGCCGAGGTTTATAAGGCGAGCGTCGACGATATAGAAGCGGCGCGCAAAAGCCTGAAATTATAAACGTTCGTACTAACTCGCAGCAGTCCGCTTACCGGAAAGGATTAAGCACATAGTTTGATCAAGCGCTCGAGGTAACATCGCGCAGCAAAATGTTTAGCCTGATGATTCAGAAGCGTTACACAAATTTCCAACTTGTTCGATGAAAATCATTTCATTTGTTAGATATTGTCAATAAAAAAGCCCTGCATCAGTCAGGGCTTTTTGTTGGCGTCAGATTAACCGCGCAACCATGAATCCACGGTGGCTGCACCGTACTGCTCTTTCCAGGCTTTCAGACCGCGATGGTTGCCGCCCTTGGTTTCGATCAGCTCGCCAGTGTGCGGGTTCTGATAAACCTTGACCACGCGGGCGCGGCGGGTCTTGGGCGCTGCGGACTGCTGCAGACCGGACTTTGCCGGGTTTGGATCAAGGATGGCGATGATGTCTTTCAGGCCTTTGCCATAGGTTTTCATCAGTCCCTGGAGCTTTTCTTCGAATTCGATTTCTTTCTTCAGCCCGGCATCGTTCTTCAGCGATTCCAGCTGTTTTAGCTGTTCCTGAAGGGCCTTTTCAGCTGCGCGAAATTCAGCGAGTCTGGACAATATCTTTACTCCAATAGTGTGTTTGGCTGATACCAACCGCAAACAAAGCTATAAGCCAAGAGCCTGGAAGCGACTCGGTGATAATTGGCTCACCTGCCAGTCTGGCTCAGGTTGAAAAAATTGTAGTAGTTAATGCGACAAGAGTAAATCCTGATGTTGTCGCCATGTAACAACAATGACTTTTTGTATCAATTTGGTGCGGTTGTTCGGCGGGCAGTGTCGGCGATTTAATGATGAGTTAATGCTTCGAGGAAATCAGCGCCAGGCATCGGTCTACCGTACAAATAGCCCTGCAAAAAGTTAACGTTATGCTCGGTCAGGTAATCAGCCTGGGCCTGAGTTTCGACACCTTCGGCAACAATGCCCAAGTCCAGTTTGGCCGACAGTTCAATGATGGAGTCGAGAATATGCCTCGATAAGGCGTCTACACCGATCATGGCCACGAAGCTCTGATCGATCTTTAGAAAGTCGACGTTGAAGGTGCGCAGATAACCAAGGCTCGAGTGTCCGGTACCAAAGTCGTCGATCGCGATTTTTACTCCCAGTGCATGCAATTGCTCAAACAGCTGAAGCGTGATGTCGTTCGGCTCGATCAGTTCGCGCTCCGTCAATTCCAGCACCAGTTCAACGCTGCCTGGCGCAAACGCCGCCAGGAGGTCACGGCAATCCTCGACCAGTTCCAGATCCTGGCAGTGGCTGGCGGTGATATTGATGCCGATATGAAAAGGTTTGACGAAGGTTGCGCAGTGCGGCCCCAGCAGGACCGCAGTCTGTTGCATCAGGGCGCGGGTCATCGGCACGATCAACCCCGAGTGCTCGGCAAATGGAATGAAAAGGTCCGGGCGTACCAGGCCCTCTTTCGGATGATTCCAGCGCATCAGTATTTCGGCACCCGACCATTGCTTGGTGTCACCATGAACCACTGGCTGGAAGTAGGGAATGAACTCCCCGGCTTCCAGCGCGCGCAGCATTTCGTGGCTGGGCGAGGTCGATCGCTTCTGGACGAAGTGGCCAATGGCACCGGAGACTGCACCGAAGAAAATCAACAGACTGAACAGCGGAGGATATTCCGCCGCCATGTAACGCCGGACTTCGCCTTTGGGGAAACCGGCCGCCACTTTGAAACCGTAACGCTTGGATTCCAGCAGGCTGTGCGCGACCGGCGGGGCAGGCAGTGATCCCTGATGAACTTTGTCGTCGGCGGACAGCCAGTTATCGCCCACTTGCAACGTCAGCAATGTCTGGCGGCCGATCAGGCGCAGGATGTTGCTCAAGTGATAGCCATCCAGTGTGGTCAGTGCGCCACCGCGACCGTCGCTGAGACGGTAGATCAACAATGCCGTATCGGGCGTCACCGGATTGCCGTTCATCAACCACAGTTTGCCTTGATGATAGTCCCCGGCATTGACGGCTTCCTGGAACGCCCCGAAGAGTGAGCTGCAGTAGAGATTGTTGTCCCAGACCAGATTGGTCGAGCGCACGAAGGGGCGGCGGGTCACTTGTTCGCGCAGGGCCAGTTTCACCTCTTCGCAATTTTTCCCGGCAAGCGGCAGCAGGACCCGAGCGGCTTCTGCCGTGTTATCGAGCATCAGATCGAACTGTCGCAGCGCTTGTTCGGCCGTTTCCCCGGCACTTTGCTGCAGTGTGCGTTCTGCCTGCATATAAAGAATCCCACTGCCCAGCACGATCGGCAGCAGACCGCTGAGCACAGTCACGGCGATTCGGGTGCTGCGTTTGCGGCGGGTTCGACGGGTCAGCGGCATGGACACATCCTGTGGTCTAGAAATCCGACCCGATAAACAATTGAGCCAGAGGGGAGAATAGATCGCAGATGGCTCTTGCGCCGTACGAAAAAAAGCGGATTTTATACAGAGGGCAGACAGGTCCCGTTACGCTGTGTAGAATCGATTTACGCATACAATAATAATCGTCTTCTGGCAGCAGAAGCCTCGCCCGCAAGAGCCTTGGGTCGACAATGAAGATATTCGGGTTCCAACTGATCTACGGAGACTTCCTCGCGCGCAGCGTGCGTGGCATCTCCTGTGCGCCTCCCTCTACATCACTTTCCTGACAAATAACCCTGGTTAATTGATAAGAAATGATGAGGCGTCACCATGGCAGATTTATACGAAAACCCAATGGGCCTGATGGGCTTTGAGTTCATCGAGTTCGCAGCGCCGACTCCCGGCACGCTGGAGCCGATCTTCGAGATCATGGGCTTCACCAAAGTCGCGACCCACCGTTCCAAGAACGTGCACCTCTATCGTCAGGGCGCGATCAACCTGATCCTCAATAACGAACCCAACAGCGTCGCCTCGTACTTCGCCGCCGAACACGGCCCGTCCGTTTGCGGCATGGCGTTTCGCGTCAAGGATTCGCAGAAAGCCTATTCCCGCGCACTCGAACTCGGCGCTCAGCCGATCCACATCGAAACCGGTCCGATGGAGCTGAACCTG
The DNA here is from genome assembly GCF_979253165.1 of Pseudomonas sp. AC083. NCBI lineage: Bacteria > Pseudomonadati > Pseudomonadota > Gammaproteobacteria > Pseudomonadales > Pseudomonadaceae > Pseudomonas > Pseudomonas sp. AC083. Next base: position 616,006 of record NZ_CEEDDH010000001.1, on the reverse strand, counting down.
CCGGCGATCAAAGGCATCGGTGGCGCGCCGCTGTATCTGATCGACCGTTTCGGCGAAGGCAGCTCGATCTACGACATCGACTTCGTGTTTATCGACGGTGTTGATCGCAACCCGGTTGGCGCCGGCTTGAAGATTATCGATCACCTGACTCACAACGTTTATCGCGGTCGCATGGCGTACTGGGCGAACTTCTACGAGAAGCTGTTCAACTTCCGTGAAATCCGTTACTTCGACATCAAAGGCGAGTACACCGGTCTGACTTCGAAAGCCATGACCGCACCGGATGGCATGATCCGCATCCCGCTCAACGAAGAGTCGTCCAAGGGCGCCGGGCAGATCGAAGAGTTCCTGATGCAGTTCAACGGCGAAGGCATCCAGCACGTTGCGTTCCTCACCGACGACCTGATCAAGACCTGGGATCAGCTGAAGAAAATCGGCATGCGCTTCATGACCGCGCCGCCGGACACCTACTACGAAATGCTTGAAGGTCGCCTGCCGAACCACGGCGAGCCGGTCGATCAGCTGCAATCACGCGGCATCCTGCTCGACGGTGCCTCGGAGCAGGGCGACAAGCGTCTGCTGCTGCAGATCTTCTCGGAAACCCTGATGGGGCCGGTGTTCTTCGAATTCATCCAGCGCAAGGGTGACGACGGTTTCGGCGAGGGCAACTTCAAGGCTCTGTTCGAATCGATCGAGCGTGACCAGGTGCGTCGTGGTGTGCTGACCACCGAGTAATCTCAAATGAAAAAATCCCGGCCTGCAGAAATGCAGGGCCGGGATTTTTTTAAGATCAAAAGATCGCAGCCTTCGGCAGCTCCTACATTTGGAATGCATTTTTCCTGTAGGAGCTGCCGAAGGCTGCGATCTTTTGCTTTTAAGAGCGGCGTTGGCGCGTCAAGTGTTTGAAGCCCTCGAAAACCAGCACCACAACCGCCAGCCAGATCGGGATGTAAGTCAGCCACTCGCCCGACTTGATGCTTTCTCCCAGCAACAACGCCACCGCAAGCAGCAACACCGGTTCAACATAACTCAACAAACCAAACAGACTGAACGGCAGCAAACGGCTGGCGATGATGTACACCACCAGCGCGGAAGCGCTGATCAGGCCGAGCAGCGGAATCAGCCACATCAGTCCCGGATATTGATCGAACACGGCCAGGCCCTGTTCGCCGCCCTGCACAAACCAGTAAGCGACCGGCAGCATCAGGGTCATGTCGACCCACAGGCCACCCAAATTGTCGGTTTTCAGGTATTTGCGCAGTACGAAGTACAGCGGATAACCGACCACGACCACCAGCGTCGCCCAGGAAAAACCACCCACCTGATACAACTCGTTCAACACGCCGAGGCTGGCGAAAAATACGGCGATTTTCTGCAGGTAAGACAGGCTCTCGCCATAGGCAATCCGCCCGGTGAGCACCATTGCCAGTGGCAACAGGAAATAGCCCAGCGATACATCCAGGCTGTAGTTATTGAGCGGTGCCCACATGAACAGCCACAGCTGAACCCCGAGCAGGGCGGAAGAAACCAGCAGCCCGGCAATCAGCTTCGGCCTGGCTGCGATCAATCGGAACAGCTCCAGCACCCGCCGCCATTCCCCGGAAACCAGCATGAACACGGTCATGCACGGCACGGTCAGGAGCATGCGCCAGCCGAAGATCTCCACACCGCTCAGAGGCGTCAGCAGCGACGTGTAGTAATACATCACGGCAAACAGCACCGAGGCTGAAACCGATAGAGCGATACCTTTAGACAAACTGTCCTCGCGACGTGATGGTTGAACGGGGCGCGCAGGATACGTGGTTTTTGTGTTGAATATTGAGCAGATGCTCAGTATTCGAAACATATCGCGTCCATTCGGTCATGCGAACCTCGTCAAAAGAAGCTGGCAGTTGCAGCATAGATGGCAAATGGAGCGGCGTTAGAGGGCGCCGCCCGGATTGCTCTTGAATGGATTGCCGAAGTGCTTGAGGTACAGCTCACCGAATTTGTACGAGGCGTAATCGGACACATGGCCGATGTCGCGGTACACCGGCACGCCATTGACGCTGGTCAGGCAAGTACCGTCCGTGCATTGCACTTTTTTTGGATCAAGGACGATCAGTTGTGGATATTCAACCTGCAATTGGCCGAAAAGTCTGGTCAAGAAGGGGTCCTCAAGGCCTGACCATGTCACCGCGGCACATGAACGGCTTTGTTCAGCGCTGCCGAGCATCCCGCGTAACTTGACCTGTCTGAGCAGGCATTCATTGATTCTGGCGGGCATGGGCAATGTGCTCATTAGCACAATCGGCGTGGCACCCGAGTCGACGATGATGTCCAGTGCCTGGCGAACCGCGACCTCAAGTCGTTGCTGCGTCAGTTCCAGGCTGCGTGGGTCATCGAGTTTCGTGACAATCGTGGCTGTGAGATAGGCCTCCCAGAACTGGCCAATGATCACGTACTGGAAATGGCTGTCCGCAATCAGGTGGTAATAGTGTTGGGCAGCCGTATGGCACTTTTCATAAAGCGCGTTTTTGGCCTTGTACCAGTCGTAGAGATAGATGCCGGGCAGGGTCAGACAGGCCGGATAACCTTGGGCAAGAACCGACAGGCCGGCATCCTTGGCCAGCGTTTCGATAAATCCCCAATAGTGATTCGAATAGGAATCTCCGATCAGCAAAGCCTGCGGCTTGGCCAGCGGCGCGCCCAGGACGCAGTCAGGATCAACCTTTTCGCTGTTACCCAGGCAGTCCTCACGATGGCTCGGTACGAATGCCTTCAGCGTGCTGAACATCGCGATCGAATCGTCACCAAAACGGTTCGGCCACCCGTCATGATTCCTGCCGGCGGAGTGCAGCAGCGACAGGCCGATGGCGGGCAGCAGTATCAACAGCAGTACGGTCTTGCCGAATCCGGCCCGAACCTTGCGAAACCTGTTTTCGATAAGCCAGAAGGAGAGGTAGCCCATCGCGAACGTGGCGGCGAAATAGCCGACTGTTACCGCTGGGCTCAGATCGACGCCCAGGTAGGCCAGCACCGCCAGAATCGGCCAATGCCACAGATACAGCGAGTAGGAAAGGGTGCCAATGAACACCAGCGGTTTGAATGCAAGGACAGCCGAGGTGATGCTCACATTACCTATGCCGCGAACCAGCAGCAGGGCCGTGGCGACGCATACCGCGACCGCGTGATAGTTGGGGAATCCGCTGAGGATATCGTCCTGGACCGCACAATAGGCAATCGTGACGAGCGCAACCGCGCAAATGAGCGAAGCGCTGACACGACTCAGGCGAAACCTGTCCGCGCTGAACATGACGGCGCACGATCCAATCATCAATTCGAAGATGCGCGCGGTAAAAAAGTAATAGTTCAGGTCGGGAGTGACCTGCGACAGATACAGCGCCAGCGCCGTGGCGGCAAGGGTCAAACCCAGCACCGCGCTGCTCAAAGCCCGTTTCGCCACATAGCGATGCAGCAGCCAGATACCCAACGGTAGCAGCAGGTACCACTGCCATTCGATCGCCAGTGACCAGGTGTGCAACAGCGGAAGACTGGCGGCATCGGGCGTGGCGTAACCGGAAGTCACCTTGGAAAAATACTGGTTGGAGATCAGTAATGAGGTGTACTTCTCGCTTTTCAGGAAGTCGACGTAGTCATCGGGCAGATAAAGCAGCGTGGTAACCAGCAAGGTCACAACCAACAGCGCAACAACGGCCGGTTGCAAGCGCCAGATGCGCCTGACGTAAAAACCCGTGAAGCTGAACGTGCCGTTCTCCAGCGACTTCATGATGATAGAGGTGGTGAGATACCCGGAGATCACGAAGAAGATATCCACGCCGATAAAACCGGACGGGAATAACGTCATCCCTGCGTGAAATATCAGCACCAGCAGGACAGCGACAGCCCGCAGGCCATCGATGTCGGCACGGTATCGGAGACCTGCCCTGTGCGATTCACAGCTGGCGACCTCCAGGGACCGCGAGGTGTCGAATGCTTCCTTGTTATCGAACGCGTTAAACATCGCGCGCAATGGCTTGCGGACAAAATCGATGGGCCGATTGAACATTGACTATCCTTGGCAGACTTATTCGAGCGAGCGACCATTAGGCGCGGCTGCGTAAGCACGGTTCCATGGAATGGCAAAGTATAGAGATTTTGTTACAACGGCTCTGATCGGCTTCGACGCTGGTCTGCTCGCCGAACATCATCGTGCAAAGTGAAACCGAATAAAAAAACGGCCCGTAAGGGCCGTTTTGTTCATGCACGCGAGCTCAAGCCCGCAACGTCCGCGTCATCCGCAACGCCAGCAGACTCCCGCCAACGATCACCGCCGCCAGCACATACAACGCCGCATCCGTCGAGCCAGTGCTGTCCTTGACCCAACCCACCAGGTACGGGCTGAGGAACCCGGCCATCTGCCCCATCGAGTTGATCAGCGCCAGACCGCCAGCCGCCGCGCCCGCGCTCAGCATGGCGGTCGGCACCGGCCAGAACATCGGCAGACCAGTCAGTGCGCCCATGGTCGCTATGGTCAGGCCGAGAATCGCAATCGCCGGATTGGCCGCGAAATTCACCGCGATCACCAGCCCGACAGCGCCCATCAGCATCGGCACCACCAAGTGCCAGCGGCGCTCCTTGCGCAAATCCGCCGAGCGGCCGACGACCAGCATGAACACTGCCGCGAGCAGATACGGAATCGCACTCAGCCAGCCGATCACCAGGTTATCGCTGAAGCCGAGGTTCTTGATGATCGACGGCAGCCAGAAGTTGATCGCATACACGCCGCTCTGGATGCAGAAATAGATCAGGCCGAAGGCCCAGATCGCAGGATTCTTGAACACCGCAAGCAGTGAGTCGGTGGCGGTTTTAGGTTTATTGGCAAGGTCTTCGGCGTGGTCGGCTTCGAGCACCGAACGCTCGTGGGCGGTCAGCCATTTGGCATTGGCGAAGCTGTCGCTCAACAGGAAATACGCCAGTGCGCCGAGGATCACGGTCGGAATGCCTTGCAGGAGGAACATCCACTGCCAGCCGGCCAGGCCACCCTGGCCAGCGGCGAAGTGGTTGAGAATCCAGCCGGAAAACGGGCTGCCGAGCAAACCGGAGACGGGGATTGCCGACATGAACAACGCCATGATCCGGCCACGGCGGAAGGTCGGGAACCACTGCGAGAGATACAGCACGACGCCCGGGAAGAAACCGGCTTCAGCGGCACCGGTGAAAAAGCGCAGGGTGTAGAACTCGGTCGGGGTGGTGACGAACAACAGGCAGGTCGACAGCGTGCCCCAGGTGATCATCATCAAGGCAATCCAGCGCCGAGGACCGAAGCGGGTCAGTGCCAGGTTGCTCGGCACGCCGCACAGCACATAACCGATGAAGAAAATCCCGGCGCCGAGGCCGTACACCGTTTCGCTGAATTTCAGTGCGTCAAGCATCTGCAATTTGGCGAAGCCGACGTTGACCCGGTCGAGGTAGTTGAACAGGTAGCAGATGAAAATGAAGGGAATCAAACGCAGGGTGATGCGTTTGTAGACGGCGTTTTTACCGTCGTCGATGGTCTGGGTAGCTGCGGCGCTCTGCGACATAGCGGCTCTCTCTTTATTATGATTTTTTGCGATGCAAAGGGTAACGTTGATCGCCCTGAGAGTCTCGGCCACCTTTGGCCGGATTGTCTTTGTGCCTGAGCACAGGGTTTGCCGCCAGACCCTGTGCGGCTGAACAACCGTCCGTGCCTGAAATGAAGGATTGCCGCCGCTATGTTCGAACTCGATCACGACCTTGCCCAGGACATCGTCGACCGGGCCATGGCCATTTTGCCGTACAACGTCAACGTCATGGACAGTCAGGGCCTGATCCTCGGCAGCGGTGAACCGGAGCGCATCAACACCCGGCATGAAGGCGCGCAACTGGTGCTGGCCAACGGGCGTGTGGTGGAAATCGATGCGCAAACGGCGGTGCACCTCAAAGGCGTGCAACCGGGCATCAACCTGCCGCTGTTGCTCGATCAGCGCTTGATCGGCGTGCTTGGCATCACTGGCGAGCCGGAGCAATTGCGCACCTACGCCGAGCTGGTGCGCATGACCGCTGAAATGCTCGTCGGCCAGCGCAACCAGCAGGCCGAGCAGCAATGGCGACGGCAGCGTTGCGATGATCTGCTGGCTTTGCTGTTGAGCGAGGCGGGGGATTCGCCGCGCCTGATCGATGAGGCGCAGCAGCTTGGGCTCAAGCCGCAATTGACCCGGGTGCCGTATCTGTTTGAGCTGGGTCTTGAGCACGGGCCGGGGCAAACCGTCGAGGCACTGAGTGCGTGGCTGACCTCGCGGTATCCCGACAGTTGGTGCGTGAGTTCGGCGAAGTCGTCGCTGTTGTGGTGTCGCCCGGCGAGCCAGAACGTCGAGCACGATCGCCTGCTGGAAAAGCTCGATGGCCTCGGCTGGAAGATTCTGCGCATCGCCGTCGGTGGGCAGGCGGATGGTCTGGCCGGGTTGCGTCGCTGTTATCGACGGGTCGGCGATTTGCTCGCTTATGGTCGTGACGTGCTGCCGAATTCGCGGCTGCTGACGCTCAATCGTTATCGCTTGCCGGTCATGCTATGGCGACATCGCAACGACGATGCGCTGGACGAACTGCTCAAGCCGCTGCGCAAGGTCATCGCCAAGGACAGCAGCGGCCAGTTGCTGGCGACGCTGCGCAGTTGGTGCGAGCACGACGGGCAGAGCCAGGCCTGTGCCGAAGCGCTGGGCATCCATCGCAACAGCCTGCGCTATCGCATGGAACGGATTGCCGAGTTGAGCGGGGTAGATCCGTTGAAGCTGGACGGGATGCTGGCGTTGTATCTGGGGGTGCAGTTGCTGCCGCAGACTGATCCGAATTGATCGGTGTATTTCGGGGCCCCTTCGCGAGCAGGCTCGCTCCCACAGTGGCATGCATTTCAAATGTGGGAGCGAGCCTGCTCGCGAAGAGGCCGGAACATCCAGCGCCAGCCCTTTGTGGAAATGAACAATAAACGCCGACGCCACTTGTGCACCCGACCGGCGTCAAGGCGCAGGCCGACTGGCAGCATGAATGCCACTGCAACCGGAGAATTCCCATGAAGATCGTCATCGCCCCCGACTCGTTCAAGGACAGCCTGAGTGCCCAAGGCGTTGCCGAAGCCATCGCCCTCGGACTGGCGCAGGTCTGGCCGCAGGCGACGCTGGTCAAATGCCCGATGGCCGACGGCGGCGAAGGCACGGTCGAGTCGATTCTTGCAGCCTGCGAAGGTGAGTTACGCCGCACCCGCGTGCGCGGTCCACTGGGCGCGCCGGTCGATGCTGCTTGGGGCTGGCTACCGCACAACCACACCGCGATCATAGAAATGGCCGAGGCGAGCGGTCTGCAACTGGTCCCGCCGGGACAGCGCGATGCCTGCATCAGCAGCACGTTTGGCACCGGTGAACTGATTCGTGCAGCGCTGGATGCCGGCGCGCAACGGGTGATTCTGGCGATTGGCGGCAGCGCGACCAATGATGGCGGTGCGGGTGCGATGCAGGCATTGGGTGTGAAGTTGCTGGATGCGCAGAATCAGTCGCTGGTACCCGGCGGCCTGGCCTTGGCGCAACTGGCGCGATTGGACCTGAGTGGACTTGATCCGCGCCTGGCCGATGTGCGTTTCGACATCGCCGCCGACGTCAATAATCCACTCTGCGGGCCCCACGGCGCCTCGGCCATTTTCGGCCCGCAGAAGGGCGCATCGCCTGCGCAGGTTGAGCAGCTCGATCAGACGCTGGGGCACTTCGCCGAGCTTTGCGCGCAAGCATTGGGCAGAGACGTGCGCGATGAACCGGGCAGCGGCGCGGCGGGTGGTCTGGGGTTTGCGGCCAAGGCTTTTCTCGGTGCGCAGTTTCAGGCGGGCGTCGAGGTGGTAGCGGAACTGGTCGGGCTCGCTGAGGCAGTCAAAGGTGCGGATCTGGTGATTACCGGCGAAGGCCGCTTCGATGCGCAGACCCTGCGCGGCAAAACGCCGTTCGGTGTTGCGCGACTTGCCAAACAGCACGCCGTGCCGGTGATCGTGATTGCCGGGACCTTGGGCGATGGCTATCAGGAGCTCTATCAGCATGGCATCGACGCCGCGTTCGCCGTGACCAGCGGACCGATGACTCTGGAACAGGCCTGCGCCGAAGCCCCGCGCCTGCTGCGTGAACGCGCAACCGATATTGCTCGGGTCTGGCAACTCGCCACCAAACGCTGATCGGCTTGCCTATGTAGGAGCTGTCGAGTGCAACGAGGCTGCGATCTTTTGATCCTGCTTTTAAAAGTCAAAAGATCGCAGCCTCGTTGCACTCGACAGCTCCTACCAATGGCAGCGGAGCAGTGTTTGATCGTTGTCACGTCCCGAAAAATATTTACCGCAGACCCGAAACCTTCCTCAAGCCTGGCCGATACAACGGTCAGGCGCACACAAAACCACAATTCAGTGCCGCCGGACTGTCGCCCGCTATGGGCCAGTGCTCACGGCATGGACGCTCGCAGTTTCTTTCTTTCGAGAGTCCGACCATGTCCCTGCGTAACCTGAATATCGCGCCACGTGCTTTCCTCGGTTTTGCCTTTATCGCCTTGCTGGTGATTGTCCTCGGCGTGTTCGCCGTCAGCCGCATGACGGTCATTCGTCAGGCGTCGATCGACATGGACACCAACCAGTTGCCCAGCGTGACCCACCTCAGCGTGGTCACGGAAAACGTCCTGCGCATGCGCATTCTCTCGTTCCGTGTGCTGGTCAATCGCGAACCGGCCAGCCTGCAAGAGGCAGAAACCCGCATCGCGGTGCTGGTCGACAAGGTGCGCAAAGCACAGGCCAACTACGCTGCGTTGCCAGCAGGCCCGGAAGAGCGCGCGGTCTTCCAGACGTTTTCGACGACGCTCGATAATTACCTGCAAGCGCAGAATCAGATGATTGAGCTATCGCGCAAAGGCGATCTGGAAGCGATGCGCGCGTTGATCAACACGCGTATCAAGGAAGGCACCGATCAGATGGGCGAGCAGCTCAACAAGCTGATCGGCATGAATACCGCCGGGGCCAGAGCGGCGGCCACCAAGGCCGGTGAAAACTATGACAGCGCCATCACCGGGATCATCATCGTCGCCGTGATTGCGGCGCTAGCCACCGTGTTGCTCGCCTGGTTGCTGACCCGCAGCATCGTCACGCCGCTCAACCGCGCCGTGCTCGCTGCGCAAACCATTGCCGACGGTGACCTCAGCAAAGCCATCGAAGTCGACGGCAAGGACGAACCGGCGCGCTTGCTTGAAGCCTTGGCGGCGATGCAGACCAACCTGCGCAAAACCATCGAGCAGATCGCCGGTTCCGCCACGCAACTGGGCGCCGCTGCCGAAGAACTCAGCGCCGTTACCGAAGAAGCCTCTCGCGGACTACAACAGCAGAACAACGAAATCGAACAAGCCGCCACTGCCGTCAACGAGATGACCGCTGCGGTGGAAGAAGTGGCGCGCAATGCCGTTTCGACTTCCGAGGCGTCCAACCAGTCGACCCACGCCGCCCGCGAAGGTCGCGATCAGGTGGTGAAAACCGTCGACGCGATCCAGACCATGACTCACGACGTGCAGAACACCGCGCAGATGATCGAAGGCCTCGCCGCGCAAGGTCGTGACATCGGCAAGGTGCTGGACGTGATTCGGGCCATCGCCGAGCAGACCAACCTCTTGGCGCTCAACGCTGCAATTGAAGCGGCGCGGGCTGGCGAGGCCGGACGTGGTTTTGCCGTGGTGGCTGACGAAGTGCGCGCCTTGGCCCATCGCACCGCGCAGTCGACTCAGGAAATCGAAAAAATGGTCGCCGGCATCCAGAACGGCACCGGTGAAGCGGTTTCGTCGATGCAGCAAAGCAATCAGCGCACCCAGTCCACGCTGGAAATGGCCCGCGCGGCCGGTGTGGCGCTGGAGCAGATCACTCAATCGATTCACCAGATCAACGAGCGAAACCTGGTTATCGCCAGCGCTTCGGAAGAGCAGGCGCAAGTCTCCCGCGAAGTCGATCGCAACCTGGTCAACATTCGCGACCTCGCCACGCAATCGGCCGCCGGCGCCAACCAGACCAGCGCCGCGACCCACGAACTGTCGCGGCTGGCAGTGGATTTGAACGCCATGGTGGCGCGTTTCGTGATTTGAGATACGGTGAAGGCTGGAAACCGCGCTAACAGGAGACGTACATGCGCTATTCAGCCTTGACCCAACGAATCGCCGGGGAGGGTGCCGCTGCCTGGCAGATTCACGACCGAGCGCTGGAACTGCGCGCCGACGGCGTTGATGTTTTGTTGTTGAGCGTCGGCGATCCGGATTTCGATACGCCGTTGCCGATTGTCCATGGTGCGATTGACAGCCTGTTGGCCGGCGACACCCATTACTCCGATGTGCGTGGGCGGTTCGAGCTGCGCTGGCTGATTGCCGAGCGTCATCGCCAGCGCAGTGGTCAACGGGTTGATCCTGATCAGGTGATTGTCCTGCCCGGCGCGCAATGCGCGGTGTATTCGGTGGCGCAGTGTCTGCTCGATCCGGGCGATGAAGTGATCGTCGCCGAGCCGATGTACGTTACCTACGAAGGAGTGTTTGGCGCTTGCGGTGCCAAGGTAATTGCCGTGCCGGTGCGCCCGGAGAACGGTTTTCGTGTCGACCCCGCCGATGTCGCCTCGCGCATTACCCCGCGAACTCGCGCGATGCTGCTCAACAGCCCGAACAATCCCAGCGGCGCGAGTCTGCCCTTGCTGATCTGGCAGGAACTGGCAGCGCTGTGCATTCGCCATGACCTGTGGCTGATCAGCGATGAGGTGTACAGCGAGCTTTTATACGAAGGGGAGCACATCAGCCCGGCGAGCCTGCCGGGCATGGCCGAGCGCACCGCGACGATCAACAGTCTGTCGAAATCCCATGCGATGACCGGTTGGCGCATCGGCTGGATGATCGGCCCGAAACCCTTGGCCGAGCATCTGGTGAATCTGTCGCTGAGCATGCTCTTCGGTCTGCCGGATTTCGTACAGAAGGCCGCGCAAGTGGCGCTGCAAAGTGATCTGCCGGAAGTCTCTCAGATGCGTGAGGAGTATCGCTTGCGCCGCGATCTGGTCTGCGAACGTTTGTACGGTTGCCCTGGGTTGCAGCCGATCCGCCCGGATGGCGGCATGTTTGTGATGGTCGATGTGCGCCAGACTGGGCTTGGCGCTCAGGCATTTGCTGAGCGCTTGCTGGAGGGTTATGGCGTCTCTGTGCTGGCCGGCGAAGCGTTCGGGCCGAGCGCGGCGGGGCACATTCGCATCGGGCTGGTGGTGGATCGGGTCAAATTGGCGGATGCCTGCGCGCGGATTGCGTTGTGTGCGGTGCAGCTGTTGCAGGCGCGCAGTGCCTGAGGGTCTTGCATTGCCTGCCCCGGCGCCTTGCTGATCGTTCCCACGCTCCGCGTGGGAATGCCTGTAGGGACGCTCCGCGTTCCAGCTTTCGGAAGGGACGCGGAGCGTCCCGGGCTGCATTCCCACGCTGAGCGTGGGAACGATCAGTTTAGAGGATTCACCAGATTCGCCGGCCGCTGTCCGTTCAACGCCGCCAGCAGATTCTCCACCGCACACCGCGCCATCGCCTCACGCGTCTCATGGGTCGCCGAGCCCATGTGCGGCGTCGCCACCACGTTGCTCAACTGCAACAATGGCGAATCATGATTCAACGGCTCGCGCTCGAACACATCCAGCCCCGCCGCGCGAATGCGCTGGTTGCGCAACGCCTCGATCATTGCCGCCTCATCGACCACCTTGCCCCGCGAGATATTGATGAAGATGCTCTCCGGCCGCATCAGCGCAAATTGTTCCGCGCCGATCAAGCGTTCGGTCTGCGCCGTCAGAGGCAAAGTCAGGCAAATGAAATCGGCCTGCTGGAGCAACTCTTCGAGGCTGCGATATTGTGCGTCGAACCGCTCCTCGACCGCCGGTTTGCGCGACTGGCTGTGGTAGATCACCGGCATGCCGAAACCGAAACGCCCACGCTGGGCCAAGGCTTCGCCGATGCGGCCCATGCCGATGATGCCCAGCGTCTTGCCATGCACATCGGTGCCGAAATGCGCCGGGCCGATATTGCGGCTCCACTGCCCGCCACGGACCATGTTCGCCAGTTCAACCACACGCCGCGCGGCAGCGAGGATCAGGGCGAAACCGGTGTCGGCAGTGGTTTCGGTGAGCACGTCGGGAGTGTTGGTCAGCAGAATCTTGCGCCGGTTCAGATACTCGATGTCGTAGTTGTCGACACCCACCGAGACGCTGGCAATCGCCTCCAGCTGCGGCGCCAGATCCAGCAACGCCGCATCCAGTTTCAGGCTGGCGCCGAGCAAACCGTGGGCGCGGGGCAGGGCATCGCGCAACTGCATGAGGCCATCGGCGTTGAGGCTTTCGATCAGCGTTACGTCAAACTGCTCTTGCAGGCGCGCCATCAGCGCGGGCGAAAGTTTCTTGTACAGCACGACCTGTTTTTTCATGGCAAAAGTCCTTTCAGTAATGCGCCGGCACACGCGGTGTGGCGGCGGCTTTGGCGACGACGCGATCACTGGCGCCGGGCTTGAGGAAAATCGTCAGCACCACCGACAACAGCAACGCGCCGCTCATCAACAGGTAGGAGGCGCCGGGCGAGCCGGTGGAGCTGTTCAGGTAGCCGACCAGATACGAGCCGCCGAACGAGCCGAGCGCGCCCATGCTATTGATCAGCGCCATGGCGCCACCGGCAACGTTGGCCGGCAGGATCTCCGGAACGATGGCGAAAAACGGCCCATACGGCGCGTACATGCAGGCGCCGGCAATCACCAGCAACGTGTACGACCACCAGAAATGCTCGGCGCCCAACGCATACGAGCCATAAAACGCAATCGAAGCGATCAGCAGCGGTGGCCAGACGAAGCGTTTGCGCTTCTGCAATTTGTCCGAACCCCACGACACCGCGAGCATGCCCAGCACGGCCGCCAGATACGGCAGCGCCGACAGCCAGCCAGCCTCGATCATGTCCATTTGCGCGCCGGCCTTGAGGATCGACGGCAGCCACAATACGAAACCGTAGACGCCGATGCTCCAGCAGAAAAACTGCAGCGCCAGGATGATCACCTTCGGCGAACGGAAAGCCTCGGCGTAGTTCTTCACAGCCTTGATGCCGACCTGCTCTGCGGCGAGCGCGCTTTCCAGATCGTGTTTTTCCTGTTCATTGAGCCACTTGGCCTGGGCCGGACGATCATCGGCCAGACGCCACCAGATAAACGCCCACAACACTGCCGGCAGACCTTCGATGATGAACATCCAGCGCCAGCTGAAATGCTGCACCAGATAGCCCGACACCACCGACATCCACAGCATGGTCACCGGGTTGCCAAGGATCAGAAATGTGTTGGCCCGCGAGCGTTCGGCGCGGGTGAACCAGTGGCAGAGATAGACCAGCATCGCCGGCATCACCGCCGCTTCGACCACGCCGAGCATGAAGCGAATGACGATCAGCCAATAGGCGTTGGATACCACGCCAGTCAGCGTGGCGAGCCCGCCCCAGAGAATCAGGCTGACGAAAATCAGCTTCTTCACGCTGTGCTTTTGCGCGTAGATCGCGCCGGGTACCTGGAAGAAAAAGTAGCCGAGAAAGAACAGCGCGCCGAGCAGCGAGGACAGGCCCGGTGTGATCATCAGGTCTTCGGCCATGCCCGACGCGGCGGCGAAACCGTAGTTGGCGCGATCGAGATAGGCCAGGCTGTAAGTGATGAACACGATCGGCATGATGTACCACCAGCGGCGGGTGGCGAGGGTAGCGGTTTTCATCGGTGTGACTCCTGAGCTTGTTGTTTTTGTCGCAGCAGGTTCATTGATTTGCGGTGATCAGGCGGGCCTCTTCGCGAGCAGGCTCGCTCCCGCATGTGAAATGCACTCACCTGTGGGAGCGAGCCTGCTCGCGAAGGCGGCCTCTAATTCAACCGATAACTCCTGACGGGTTGGGAGGCCTTCCATATCCCCACGACTCTGCACCGCGCGACTGCCAATCCAGTTCGCTCGCTGCACGGCCTCGGCAAAACTCTGATGCTCGAGCAGGGCGCTGATCATCCCGACCGCAAAGCCATCACCAGCGCCCACGGTATCGACCACGTTGCTCACCGGCACGCCAGCGACAAATCCCTGATCCAGCTGCGTGCGGTAATAAGCGCCCGCAGGCCCGAGCTTGATCGCCACCGCCTCGGCGCCCTGATCCAGATAGAACGCAGCAATGTCGGCCGGGTCGTCGAAACCGGTGAGCAAGCGGCCCTCGCTCAACCCCGGCAGCACCCAGTGGGCGAGGGCGGCGAGGCGGTTGATCTCGCGGATCATCTCGGCCTCGCTGGCCCACAGGCTTGGGCGCAGATTCGGGTCGAACGACACGCTGCGTCCGGCGGCGCGCATGCGGTTCATCAGCTCGAAGGACATTTCCCGGCTGGAACCTGACAGCGCCGGCGGAATACCGGTGGCGTGCAAATGGCGGGCGCTCAGCAGGTTGTCGCTGATGGAGTTCGGCGACAAATGACTGGCTGCCGAGCCGCGCCGGAAATATTCGACCTGCGGGTCGCTGCCATCGTCGTTGCGCGATTTGAACTGGAACCCGGTGGGGTGATTTTTATCGACTTCAACGTGGCTGCAATCCAGACCTTCCTTGATCAGCGTTTCCACGACGAAGCGACCAAGTGAATCGTTACCGACCCGGCTTAGCCATGCGACGTTGAAACCCAAGCGCGACAAGCCGATCGCGACGTTGCTGTCGGCCCCGGCAATCCGTTTGTGAAACTGCTCGACCTTGGCCAGATCGCCGGTCTGCTCGGCGACCAGCATCGCCATGGTTTCACCGAAAGAAAGAATATCGATCTCAGACATGGGCTGGCTCCAGGCGCGATTGACCGAGGCGGGCGAGGGCGGCGACGTGTTCGCGGGTCAGTTGCACCAGGTCATCGCCTTGCAGCGGGTATTCGGCGGCGCGCATAACGCCTTGGTCCATGTGCCGCAGCAGTTGTTCCCACAAATGCAGATCGCTGATGGCCGGCGGTACGGCAACCAGTTTGCCGTCGGCGCGGCGCGCCACGGCTTTGCAATGCACGTAACCGACGTGACGGCCGAGCGCGCGGGCGGCGCTCGCGGCGGACTGGTCCTGCCAGTGCCAGTTGCCAATGTCGAAGGTCATCTTGATCGGCAGGTTGTGCTGCTCGACGGCGGCAAAGAAACGCTGGAACGGCTCGATACGTCCGCCGTGCAAGGTCTGGTCGTTCTCCACCAGCAGTTGCACCGGGCTTTGCTTGAGTCGCTCGGCCAATGCCTGCAAATCAGAGTTATCAGTGAAATAGCCAAGCGAAACTTTCAGCCATTTCGAACCGAACGCCTGGGCCTGTTGCAGCGCGGTAATCAACTCGGGATTTGGCTGCGCTTGCCCGGCCAGCCAGAGTTCGGTGGGTGAGGAATAAATGCTTTGCAGGCCCTGCGCCTGGGTAGCCTGAGCCAGTTGCGCCGGGTCTTCACGGGTCAGCAGCTCTTCACGCCACTCGATGCGATTCGCCCCGGCTGCCGCGAGGATGTCGATAAAACAATCCTGCCCACGCTGGCGCACGAGCTCGGCACCGTAGCTGGACAAACTGATGGAAACGGCGGGTTTATTCATTGTTATTGACCTCTGAAACCGGTTTCATTTTTGTTCAAAAAAATATCAGATGGATTTGTGGTGCTTTTGCAGGCCTTTTCGCGAGCAGGCTCGCTCCCACAATGGAATGCGATCAACCTGTGGGAGCGAGCCTGCTCGCGAAAGCGTCAGATCAGACACCGCCAACCTCACGGGTCGATCCACGCTCAACCAGCACCGGCGCAAAATCCACCACCCGCGCCACCTCATCATCCCCGCGCAAGCGCTTGAGCAGACACTCAAACGCCCGCGCGCCTATCTCTTGCGTCGGCTGTGCCAGCGCGGTAATCCCGCTGCCCACCAGCGGATACCAATCCAGATCATCCAGGGCAATCAGCCCGACATCCTCGAACAAGTGCACACCGAGTGCGCGCAACGCGTGAGTCGCCGCCAGCGCCGCCACGCCATTGGCGCAAAACAGTGCTTTCGGACCGTCACCGTGGGTGTTTAAAAAGGTTTGCAGTCGCGCGAGTAGATGATCGCCGGTTTCCAGCACCGCTCCGGTCAGGGCCGAGCGTTGGGCAATCTGCGCTTGAAAACTGCTGACCCGTTCGATCCGCGAACTGGTGCCGTCAAACGGTTCGGTGACCAGCAATAAATTCCGATATCCGCGCTGCTCAAGATGCGCGAGCGCCATCTCTACTGCTTGCGAGTTGTTCAACCCGACCATGTCGCTGTCGAGCCCGTCGACCTTGCGATCCACCAACACCATAGGCATCTCGCGGCGCAGCTCGTGCAATTCGTCACGGTGATGGCCCAGCGTGTTCACGATCAGCCCTTCGATGTTGTACGAGCGCAACAGCGCCAGATGCTGGCGCTCCTGCTCGTCATCGCGGTCGGTGTTGCACACCACCAGGCTGTAGCCGTGCGCACGGCAGGCGGTTTCCACCCCGTGCATCACGGCAATCGAATAAGGGTTACGGATATCGGCCACGAGCATGCCGATCAGGCGGGTGCGCCCGCGTTTCAGGCCGCGGGCCATTTGGTTGGGGCGGTAACCGAGTTCGCCGATGGCTTGTTCAATGCGCAAGGCAATCGCGTCGGAGAGCAGGGCGCGGTCATCGCCGATGAAACGCGAGACGCTGGCCTTGGACACCCCGGCGCGTTCGGCGACGTCGAGCATGGTCACGCGGCTGCGCTGGGCGGCGGAAAAGTCGTTCATCGGGAAACCTTATTGTTATTCGGGTATTGCTGAAACCGGTTTCAGGAAAGCCGATTTACTGGAACGGCGTCAAGCGTCTTGATCAAACTAAACAGAAAAATTCCGACAGGCGGTCCTTTTACCTGTCAGATCTGACAGTAGGCAGCATGCCTGGCAAGGCGTTTAATCTTATGAAGTACTCATCAAGCGAAAACAGGTAGGGATTTGATGTATGTCTAACTCAGGCCCGCTGGACTTCAAACCGCCGAGAGTCATCGGAGTAGAGGATGCGGATGTTGATCCGGAAGGTTACATACCGCTGGATTTATTATTGGCGGGAATCGACGTGGTGGTTCCACTTTGGCCCAGTTATGCAACATTGCCTGACGATAGAGATCGATTAACGGTTTTTTTAGACCAACCGGGTCAGCCACTTGTTTCAATAATTAATGATTACACGGCAGCGGACATCCAGCCGGAGTTTGTTATTCATATTGATGCTCAGTTTTTGCAGGTCGATGGCGTGGGGCAATTGTGGTATCAGGTGCTCGATACTGCGGACCACCCCTCAAAATCGGAACAACGCAAACTGACAATCGACCATACTCCTGTTCCAACTGACCTAGAGGCGCCGGATTTCCCTGATAAAGACGATTACGGCTATCTCAACTGCAGCACGAAACCGCCTTTGAGTGATGGCGTACAAATATCTGTCCCACCTCTGGTGGGGTACAGGGTCGGGGATCGAGTCGAGTTACTGTGGCGAGGCTATTCAAGTTTGAATGGAAGCGGGGTGGAATATGTCAGGGCACGGAAAAAAGACATACGCTCCGCCCTGAATGACACCGATATCAACGACGGCTATACCTTGTGTATCCAGCCTTACGATGTCCACATCAAGCCTATGTATGAGCATGCTTCAGCGACTGCTGTGTACCGAGTTTTTCGGGGGCGCAAACTTGTCGGTGTCTCCAAGCTAGGCTGGGTAAAGATTGATCAAGTAATTCCTGGCGATGAACTTCCTTTAAGACCGTAAACCGCTAATCGTAGGTGCTTGGCAACAAGTGATTGAAGAGAAGACATACCTAACTGAAAAAAGCAGGGAGAAAATAATGAACGCTATAGTTAAAAAAGCCAATCTGTCCAGAGTGGCGGCGCTGAGGAAAAAATCCGTAGTCGAAAATGCTCTTGATATGCCAGTAGCCGTTACTTTTCCTGCACAAACACTACTTCCCGATTTGCGCATTCCAATTGCTGCTCTTGTCAGTGATCTGGAGTATGTGGTTCCGAAACCCGCACTTGAAGATGATGAAGATTCGTTTATACCGCAGATTCGTATAAAAGGTTCCATACCGTGGATTGACATTGTCGATTCAGGTGATGACGCTCCGTACATTTTACCTGGGCCTGTTGATAAGCGAGACTGGACGGTACCCTACAAGATCCGACGCAACCTGTTCAGAGAGGAACTTTCTCCGAAACGCCTACGGAATGGGAGTTTCGGTATGTCTATTTTGCGGGCGGTATCAACGATACCGAGTCCGGTATCAGTACTTTTGCAATTGATCTGACGCGACCCTATCAAGTAAAAAACCCGCCTGCCGATCGGACTCCTGGTGCCGCAGAGTGGCCAGGCGATTTGCTCCCGACCACACCTATCGACGAGGCGTACCTCGAAGGCAAGACTGGAATTGTTGTCAAGCCGGCAATCCCTGCAAATTACGAAGCAACTGATGTCTACAGATTTTTTTTCGGGCCTGCGCCCGATCCGGTTCGCGATACACCAGTGTTCGAGGGGGTGCTGTCGGCCACTCAGGATGCTGAGATTCCAATACAGGTATTCGTAAATGCCCCGGATGGGCCGAATCAGCTTATTTATATAGCCAGAGACTTGCCAGGAAATGAAGGGAAACGATCAAACTTTAGTCAACGTACCGTTCAACATGCCAAAGATCCTGATCCCGCCACGGTGCTGCCTCCGATAGTAACGTTGGCCAACGGTGCAGACGGCGACAACTTGATCGATCTTGCGGATACGCAGTTCGATAGCAAAGGTGTGGAGTTCAAGGTCAAGGTTCCAACTCCCAATGCTCAAACTGACACTATTACCGGTTATTGGGCAGACCAGGCCGCAGGCGCTGAACAGCGAGTGGGTGCCAATACCGAACTGACGTTTTACGCCCCGTATGATCTTGTAAAGCAGGGTTATGGGGATACCGATGGTGTTGTTATAACCGATGTGAGCTTCAAGATGTTTCGTGGTCTCAGGTTGCTCGCTGAAGACGATGTAGAAATTGACGTCGACATTTCATATATCGGTCCGGATCCAATTACGATTGGCCTCGATCCGCCTACGTTGACAACAACTGCTGGTAGCGCCGACGAAATCAAGGAAGGTGATTATGGCGATTCCGGTATCAACGTGCATATTAAACTTTTCGCAACGCCACCGACCGAAGAAGGCTGGTTGATCGATGTGTTCTATGACGACATCAAAATAGGCGAATCGATTGCGCTGACATCAGGCCAGGAAGGCGACACACTCGACCATCCGCTGCCTTGGCCTGTTGTTCTGAAGCAAGAAAGCGGGACCAAGGTACTGCGCTATACGCTTTACACTCCTGGGTCTAAAAACCCGACTGCTTCCAGGACAAAAGATATCGTTGTGGAACCTTTCCCGATTGAAATGGCTGCACCGGTAATACTGAATCTAGCCGGGTCGCGAAGAAGAATAGGGTGTTCCACGTTGAACTTCCCTACGGCGACCATTCCAAATGACGGTACGGAAAGGCGTAATCTGCACGTGCGCGTATTGCCCAATACCTACACCGTCGATGGAGAAACCATTACTTTGAAGTACCAGGCATATGAACTGGCGGATCCTAGCAAACCAATCGATGGTACTGATGCAGTAGCTACATTCCCGATTACAGGGACATTCCCTCCCGACGGCGTAATTATCGGAATTGGCGATTACGCCGAGGATTTCAAACCGGCTCATCTCCAAAGGGCGCGTGTGACTTATTCCATTTCCCGCGGGGGCGCTGGCAATAATCCAACTCCGGACTCATTGCCTGCTGAAAACGAATTGGATCTGGACGATAGCCAAGGTCGGTTTTGTGAGGATTTCATCACCCCATGATCGTTGATTAATCATAGGGGACGCGTGGGCAATAATTTTGTCAGCGCCCCTATTCACTTATGGCTGGGTGTTGAATCTTGCAATCTGAAAGAAAATTCTCCTTCAATCTGAGGACAAGTCCTACAGAACTTCAAAAGTTTTCTCTATAGCCTTGCGCCCCTCGAAGGATGGCTACTACTGCCATTCCATTAAACACAAAGCAGGTATTCATTATGCGGGGTAAGTCGTTTTCGGTTTTGGGCCGTTTGGGGTATTTTATGATGGCCAGCCCTTCATTGTTGGCGGTGTTCAGTGCCACCGTCAGCGCAGCGCCGGTCGTTGGGCGGGAGGAAACGGTAAATGGCGGTGTGCCGGAACGATGGGACCTCGCGCAGAATGCAACGCTGACCGTGAACGGCGCACAAACGCTGGCTATCACCTCTGAAAACTCTACTTTGATCGTGAATCCCGGTAGCACGATACGGCAGATAACTGCTCGCCAAGGGTCGACGGTCAATCTGCGTGGTGCAACAGTTTCTTCTACGAGCGGCCTGGCAGCGGTCCTTCTGAGTAGCACACAAGCGACAATTGACAGCAGTACAATTTCCGGGAATCGGTTAGGGCTCCAAGTGGTACGTGATTCCCAAGGACAAGAAGGGTCCAGCGTGTCAGTTGCCAATGGCACGCGGATCACTGGTGTGACCGGTGGCGCTCTGGTCAGTGCTTTCAGCGTCCTGAACCTCAGTGACTCCGACCTTATCGGGACTGGGGCCACCAGTTACGGACTGCGGCTGAGTAGCGGCCAGGCAAATGCCCAAAACAGCACGATCACGGGAGGTGGCGAGGGCGTGGTCATCAACTCCGATCCGAATAGGGTTCAACCCGCGACGCTGAACCTTGAAAACACTACCGTGCAAGGCATATCCGGCTCAGCGATTCTGGTCAACCATGCCAACGCCGAAGACTCGCCATCGGCCATCACCTTGACCAACTCTCGCTTGCTCTCTGGCAATGGCACGTTACTGGATGTCCGAGGTGGGGCTGATGCCTCTCTCGCGGTCAACGACAGCACCCTCAAGGGTGACATCGTCACTGAGCAGGGCAGCATCGCAAGACTGACTCTGCAAAACAATTCGACGCTGACAGGTCAATTGCAAAATGTGCAGAGTGCCACGATCAATGACAGTTCCCGGTGGGTACTGACCAGCAACAGCAGCATTGACCAACTGAACCTGAATAGCGGTGGCTCTGTGGTCTTCGGTACCTCCGATGCCTTTTATCAACTCAACGTGGCATCGCTCTCCGGCAACGGCCGCTTTGTAATGGGCACCAATTTCACCACGGGTGAGACGGATGTGCTGAATATCACAGGAACCGCCCAAGGAACACATGAGCTGCTCATCGCAAGCAGCGGTAATGATCCTGCCAGTGGGCAACCTGTTCGGGTGGTGCAAACAGCCGGGGGTGACGCCGTTTTTTTCATGAATCGCGACGTTGATCTAGGAACGTATTCCTACGGTCTGGTGAAAAGCGGCAATGACTGGATACTGGATCCCAGCACCCGGACGATCAGCCCTGGGGCTCGTTCCGTGCTGGCTCTGTTCAACACGGCGTCGACGGTATGGTTGGGCGAGTTGACTTCGTTACGCTCCCGTATGGGGGAGTTGCGCTTCAGTGGAGGTCAAGCGGGCGCGTGGGGGCGTACTTACACGAACAAGTACAATATCGCCGATGGCTCGGGTGTCGGCTATAAGCAACGGCAAAGTGGCTTCACCCTAGGGGCAGATGCGCCGCTACCATTGGGTGACGGCCAATGGTTGATCGGTGTCATGGCAGGTCAAAGTCAATCTGACCTGGACCTCGATGCGGGGACGTCCGGGAGTGTCGAAAGTTACTACCTTGGCGGTTATGTAACGTGGCTGGATAAGCATACGGGTTATTATTTTGATGGCGTGTTGAAAGCCAACCGTTTCAATAATGATGCAAAGGTCGGATTGAGTGACGGGACGCGAGCCAAGGGTGATTACGACAATTCCGCCATCGGTGGATCGGTGGAAATCGGCAAACACATCACCTTTGCTAATGGAAACTTCGTGGAACCCTACACTCAGTGGTCAGCGGTAGTTATTGAAGGGAAGAATTATTCATTAAGTAATGATCTGCAGGCAGAAGGAGATCGTACCCACTCATTCATCGGTAAAGCGGGCCTAACGGCTGGTCGGAATATCGAGCTGGATCAGGGGCGGACTGTACAGCCTTATATTCGCCTTGCTTGGGTTCATGAATTTGCAAAGAACAACGAAGTGCAGGTGAACAACAATGTATTCAATAATGACCTGTCTGGTTCTCGTGGGGAGCTGGGTGCTGGCGTGGCCGTCGCGATAGCCAGGAATTTCAGCGTGCATGCTGATTTCGAGTACAGCAATGGGCAATATATAAAGCAGCCGTTGGGTGCAAATCTCGGTATTCGTTATACGTGGTGATATAGGCAAAAAAAGGAAGCGTAAGCTTCCTTTTTTATTCCGAACTACGCGGCTTTAGAAGGGTATCCGCGTAATTTCACAATATCTCCCACTGCTGAGAACGCAACCTCCAGGGTCAGTTGTTTCAACTCGTCGTCGTCGTTGTTCTCGACGACAACGTTGTTCAAATTTCCTGAAAGAGTGGCTGAATCGCGGTCATAGGCGATTATGGCAGTGCCTGAACGCTGAGTGTACGTCACAGGTTTCGCTGGATCGCTGCTGTCAAGGAATGTCAGGCGAACCTCGTGGGAGGTTGGTGTCAATACGTAACTGTCATTTGGCAGGCTTTTTGTGAACGACAGGGTGATCTCCTTGGTCGTGTCGTCCTCATTGCGCTGCCGAGCAAACATAACGTAGGCCTCACCATGAGGGAGCGGGAATGCTTTCTCATATAGCTCAACCAGTCCTGCATTGAACTTCTCAACGGTATTGATTGTTCCTTTGCACATGCCTGGGCCAATTGCGTTTCTACGCTCGCGAATTCTAGATAGCATTTTTGCGGTCTCCATGTCGTGACGAGATATCCCGCTTTAAAGGGAAACTTTCGGGATGAGCTATGAGAGCGCTAATGGGGCGATCTGTAAACTGTAAGACCTGACAGTTTACAGTAGCTAAAAAGTATGAGTTTCCGATTCGGTCTGACACGACTGACAGAATGCGTAGGCCGTTGGTTCTCTTTCTCTTATCATAAGCCCTGAATTGACGCACCCGGGACAACATCAGCCAAACAATCCCGCCGCGATATTGATCGAAAAACCTAAAATTGCGGTATTGAATAAAAATCCAATCAGCGACTGCGCCAGCACAATCTTTCGAATATCCCGCGTCGCAACACCCACATCCGAAGTCTGCACAGCCACGCCGATGGTGAACGAGAAGTACAGAAAATCCCAGTAATTGGGGGTGGTCAGTCCTTCCGCAAAACGCAGTGCTGGCTCCTTCCCATTCCAGGTGTAAAACAACCTCGCGTAGTGCACGCAGAAGATCACACCTATCAGCAGCCATGAGCCGGTCACTGTCAGCGCTGTGAACCCGTAGTGCATGAGTTTGCGTGAGGTTTCCAGGTCTTTGCTGCCGGCTAGTTCAAGGGTGATGGTGGCGAGACTGGCCAACGCGGCAATGCACACCACAAACAGCACCAGCCCGGCATTCTCATCTTCGACTTCGGCGATGCGTCGCACGTCGGGGGCCTTGGCGCGTATGGTCAGCCAGAACATCAGGATCAGGTATGTCCAGACACCGACGTTCCAGCCAATGAGGATTTTGCTGACGATGGAATCGGCCGGGACCAACAGGCCGGTGGCTAGGCCGAGCAGAGCGGCGGCGGAGAGGCGAGGGTGGGTGCGGGCGAGGAAGCGCATGGTGACTCACGGCGGTGAACTGTCAGTGCACCATAGCGCAGGCGATCCGGCTTTTGTAGGAGCTGCCGAAGGCCGGGGCCGCGATCGGACGATCTTTCGACTTTAGCTTTTCAAGATCAAAAGATCGCAGCCTCGTTGCACTCGACAGCTCCTACATTTGGATCAGTGGGGTTTGGTGAATCGTTGTACGAGTTTCATCACTACGACGAAGAAGACTGGCACGAAGATCACCGCCAGCGTCGCCGTAATCATCCCACCGATCACGCCAGTGCCGATCGCCTGTTGGCTGGCCGAACTGGCGCCGGTGGCGATGGCCAACGGCACCACACCGAGAATGAACGCCAGCGATGTCATCACGATCGGCCGCAGACGCAAACGCGCGGCCTGCAACGTCGCATCGATCAGATCGTGACCTTCGTCATACAAGCTCTTGGCGAACTCGATGATCAGGATCGCGTTTTTCGCCGACAGACCAATGATGGTGATCAGTCCGACCTTGAAGAACACGTCGTTGGGCATGCCGCGCAGTGTCACGGCGAGTACCGCGCCGAGCACACCAAGCGGGACAACGAGCAATACAGAGGTCGGAATCGACCAGCTCTCGTACAGCGCCGCCAGACACAGGAATACCACCAGTAGCGACAGGCCAAGCAGAATCGGCGCCTGATTGCCGGACAGGCGTTCCTGCAACGACAAACCGGTCCACTCTTGACCCAGACCTTTCGGCCCCAGCGCAACCAGTCGTTCGATTTCCGCCATGGCCTCGCCGGTACTGTGCCCAGGTGACGGTTCACCAGATATCGCGATCGCTGGATAGCCGTTGTAACGAGTCAACTGCGCCGGGCCTTGAATCCAGTTGGCCTGAACGAAGGCCGACAGCGGCACCATGTTCCCGGCGTTGTTGCGCACATGCATTTTCAGCAAATCATCCACCTGACTGCGCTGATCACCTTCGGCTTGCACGACCACCCGCTGCATGCGGCCCTGATTGGGGAAGTCATTGATGTAGCTCGAACCCACGGCAGTGGACAGCACGTTGCCAATGTCGGCGAACGATACGCCCAAGGCATTCGCCTGCTTGCGGTCGACGATCAGCTGCACCTGCGGTGCTTCGGCCAGCGCGCTTTCACGGACGTTCATCAATACCGGACTTTTCTCGGCGGCGGCGAGCAGTTCCGTACGCGCCTGCATCAACGTCGCATGGCCCAGACCACCGCGATCCTGCAAGCGGAACTCGAAACCGGTGGACGTGCCAAGGCCATCCACCGGCGGCGGCAGCACCGAGAAGGCCATGGCGTCCTTGATCTGGCTCAGCGCCGCGTTGGCGCGGTCGGCGATCGAGCTGGCAGCATCGTCACTGCCACGTTCCGACCAATCCTTGAGCGTCGAAAACGCCAGCGCCGCATTCTGCCCGCTACCGGAGAAGCTGAAACCCAGAATCACTACACTGTCACTGATCCCCGGCTCACCGGCGTTGTGCGCTTCGAGCTGTTCGGCCACTTGCACGGTGCGGTTCTTGGTCGCGCCCGGCGGCAGCTGGATATCGGTAATGGTGTAGCCCTGATCTTCTGTAGGCAGAAACGAGGAGGGCAGGCGCGCAAAACAGAACCCAAGTCCAATCAACAGGACTACGTAGATCACCAGGTAGCGACCAGTGCGCTTGAGCGCATAGCCGACCCAACCCTGATAGCGATCGGTCAGTTGCTCGAAGCGACGATTGAACCAGCCAAAGAATCCGGACTTCTCGTGATGCTCACCTTTGGCGACAGGCTTGAGCAATGTTGCGCACAACGCCGGCGTCAACGTCAGGGCGAGGAACGCCGAGAATAGAATCGAGGTGGCCATGGACAGCGAGAACTGTTGGTAGATCACGCCGACCGAGCCCTGCATGAACGCCATCGGAATAAACACCGCGACCAGCACCAGAGTGATGCCGATAATCGCGCCGGTAATCTGCGTCATTGCCTTGCGCGTGGCTTCCTTGGGCGACAGGCCCTCGGTGGCCATGATCCGTTCGACGTTCTCCACCACGACGATGGCGTCATCCACCAGAATGCCGATGGCCAGCACCATGCCGAACATGGTCAGCACGTTGATCGAGAACCCCAGCGCCAGCATGGTCGCGAAAGTGCCCATCAACGCCACCGGCACCACCAGCGTCGGGATCAGCGTGTAGCGCACGTTTTGCAGGAACAGGAACATCACTGCAAAAACCAGCAGCATCGCTTCGCCGAGGGTGTAGATCACTTTGGTGATCGAGACTTTGACGAACGGCGAAGTGTCGTAAGGAATCTTGTATTCCACGCCGGCCGGGAAGTAGCGCGCCAGTTCATCCATCTTCGCCCGCACCAGTGTCGCGGTGTTCAGCGCGTTGGCGCCTGGAGAAAGCTGCACGCCAACGGCGGTGGACGGCTTGCCGTTCAGGCGTGTGCCGAATTGATATTCCTGACTGCCGATTTCGACGCGCGCGACATCACCGATGCGCACCGTGGAGCCGTCGCGATTGGCCTTGAGCACGATGTCGGCAAATTCCTGCGGCGTCGACAGCTGGCCTTTGACCAGAATCGTCGCAGTGATTTCCTGTGTGGAAGGCGACGGCAAATCACCGATGCTGCCCGCTGAAACTTGGGCGTTCTGCGCAACGATGGCTTCGTTGACATCGGCTGGCGTCAGGTTGAAGCCGAT
The DNA here is from genome assembly GCF_979253165.1 of Pseudomonas sp. AC083. Classification (NCBI taxonomy): domain Bacteria; kingdom Pseudomonadati; phylum Pseudomonadota; class Gammaproteobacteria; order Pseudomonadales; family Pseudomonadaceae; genus Pseudomonas; species Pseudomonas sp. AC083. Next base: position 589,513 of record NZ_CEEDDH010000001.1, on the reverse strand, counting down.
GAGCTTCTGCGGATCGATCCAGACGCGCATCGCCCGCTCGGCACCATACAACTGCGCCTTGCCGACACCGTCCAGACGCTTGATCTCGTTCATCACGTTGCGCGCCAGATAATCGCTGAGGGCCACGTCATCGAGCTTGCCGTCGCTGGAAGTCAAAGTGATCAGCAAGAGGAAACCGGAAGAGACCTTCTCCACCTGCAACCCTTGCTGATTGACCGCTTGCGGCAGGCGCGACTCGACCACCTTGAGGCGGTTTTGCACATCGACCTGCGCCAGTTCCGGGTTGGTGCCCGGCTGGAAAGTCGCCTTGATCGTCGCGCTGCCCAGGCTGCTCTGCGATTCGAAATAGAGCAAGTGATCGGCGCCGTTGAGCTCTTCCTCGATCAGGCTGACCACGCTTTCATCGACGGTCTGCGCCGAGGCACCGGGGTACACGGCGTAGATTTCGATCTGCGGCGGCGCAACGTCGGGATATTGCGCGACCGGCAACTGCGGAATGGCCAGCGCTCCGGCCAACAGGATGAACAGGGCGACCACCCAGGCAAACACCGGGCGGTCGATAAAGAACTGCGGCATATAGAAGCGTCCTGCTTACTGACCAGTGGTCTGGGCAAGTGGAAGTGGGGTTTCGTCGATCTGCACCTTTTCCCCGGGACGGGCGTGTTGCAGGCCTTCGATGACAACACGGTCGCCGGGCTTCAGGCCGCCGGTGACGATCCAGCGATTGTTCTGCACCGCACCCAGTTGCACCGGTTGCTGCGCCACGCGCATCTGTTCATCGACAGTCAGCACCTGGGCAATGCCGGCACTGTCACGCTGCACCGCGCGTTGCGGTACGGTGATGCCGTTCTGGATGGTTGCCTGCTCAAGGCGTACGCGGATGAAGCTGCCCGGCAGCAAGTCGAGATCCGGATTGGGAAATTCACTGCGCAGGATGATTTGGCCAGTACCCGGATCAACGGTAATGTCGCTGAACAGCAGCTTGCCAGGCAATGGATACAGGCTGCCGTCATCCTGAATCAACGTGGCTTTGACCTGATCCTGACCGACTTCCTGTAACTGCCCGGAACGGAACGCCCGGCGCAGTTCATTGAGCTCGCGAGTTGACTGGGTGAGGTCGGCATGGATCGGGTTGAGCTGCTGAATCAGCGCCAGCGGCGTGGGCTCGTTCTGTCCGACCAGAGCACCTTCGGTGACCAGAGCGCGGCCGATGCGGCCGGAGATCGGCGCGGTGACGGTGGCATAACCGAGGTTGAGTTTCGCCCGTTCCAGCGCTGCCTTGCTGGCGGCGACATCGGCGGCAGTTTGCCGGGCAGCGGCGCGGGCGTTGTCGTAGTCCTGACCGCTGATGGCCTGGTCCTCGATCAACTGGGCATAGCGTTGTTCTTGCAGTTTCGCCTGAAAGGCGTTGGCCTCGGCTTTGCGCAGCGCGGCTTCGGCGCTGTCCAGATCGGCCTTGAACGGCGCCGGGTCAATGCGGAACAGCACATCGCCCTTTTTCACGTCGCTGCCTTCGCGATAGGTGCGCTGCAGCACTACGCCGGCTACTCGTGCGCGCACTTCGGCAATCCGTGGCGCGGCGATGCGGCCACTCAGTTCGCTGCTGATCGACAATGGCTGGGTTTTGATGGTCTCGATGCGCACCGTGGCCGGCGGCGCCTGCTCTTCGGCGTTCGAGGATGAATCACAAGCGCTCAGAGTCAGCGCCAATGCGATCAGGCCGAGCCCGGCCAGCAGTTTTCCAGACATGTACAACCCCCAATATTGAAGGCCGCATCCTACGGCCAGACGGGGAGGTTAGCGGTGAAGCTTTGTAGCTGCTGTGTGAAATTGTGTAAGGGTTTTGCTCCGTGGCGGGTGAGGGCGTATATCCTGCAGGCCTTGAAATTTATTGCGACAGTTCGATCGCTTTCGCGAGCAGGCTCGCTCCCACAGGAGATCGCATTTCAATGTGCGAGCGAAATGAGCCCTGACTGTCGCCCCAGCATTTTCTGGAACACCCCATGCCCAACATCCTTCTGGTCGAAGACGACACCGCCCTCGCCGAACTGATTTCCAGCTACCTGGAGCGCAACGGTTACTCCGTCAGCGTCATCGGCCGTGGCGATCATGTGCGCGAACGGGCGCGGATCAGCCCGCCGGATCTGGTGATCCTCGATCTAATGCTGCCAGGTCTCGACGGTTTACAAGTGTGCCGCTTGCTGCGCGCCGATTCAGCGACCTTGCCGATCCTCATGCTCACAGCCCGCGATGACAGCCATGATCAAGTGCTGGGCCTGGAAATGGGCGCTGACGACTACGTCACCAAGCCTTGCGAGCCACGGGTGTTGCTGGCGCGGGTGCGTACCTTGTTGCGGCGCAGCAGCCTGGGCGAACCGTTGGCCGTCAATGACCGGATCGTCATGGGCAATCTGTGCATTGACCTGTCCGAGCGCACCGTGACCTGGCGTGATCAAGCGGTTGAGCTGTCCAGCGGCGAATACAATCTTTTAGTGGTGCTGGCCCGGCACGCCGGCGAAGTGCTGAGTCGCGATCAGATTCTGCAGCGGCTGCGCGGCATCGAATTCAATGGCACTGACCGCTCGGTGGACGTGGCGATTTCCAAGCTGCGGCGCAAGTTCGATGATCACGCTGGCGAGGCGCGCAAGATCAAGACTGTGTGGGGCAAGGGCTATCTGTTCAGCCGCTCCGAGTGGGAATGCTGAGCTAATGTTTCGCATCCTGTTTCGCCTGTATCTGGTGACGATCGTCTCCTATAGCGCGGCGATCTATCTGGTGCCGGATCTGGTGGTCATGGCCTTCCGGGATCGCTTCGTCACCTACAACCTGGACTTTTCCCGAGGTCTGCAATCGCTGATCACCAAGCAGTTTCATGCTGCGCCGCAAGAGCAGTGGCCGGCGATTGCGGCGGAGATGGACAAGGAATTCCAGCCGCTGCACATCGTCCTGACGCCAATCGACGACCCGGTTTTCACCCCCATTGAGCGGGAACGTCTGCACCGGGGTGAAAACGTGGTGCGCATCGGCGACTGGGGCTGGCGAACGTTGGCGGTGACTCCGCTGAATGCGGACATGGCGGTGCGCATGGTCGTGCCGCCGGATCCGGTCGACGTCGACCTGCTGTACTGGAGCATCAACGTGCTGATCGGCGCGATGTTGCTCGGCTGTCTGTTGCTTTGGCTGCGTCCACACTGGCGAGATCTTGAACGGCTGAAAGGCACTGCTGAACGCTTCGGCAAAGGCCATCTGAGCGAGCGAACCAAGATCGCCCCGAGTTCGAACATCGGCAGCCTCGCCAACGTGTTCGACACCATGGCCGGCGATATCGAGAACCTGCTCAACCAGCAACGTGATCTGCTTAACGCCGTTTCCCATGAACTGCGTACGCCGTTGACGCGTCTGGATTTCGGCCTGGCATTGGCCTTGTCGGAAGACTTGCCGGCCGCCAGCCGCGAGCGCTTGCAGAGCCTGGTCGCGCACATTCGTGAGCTGGATGAATTGGTGCTGGAGTTGCTTTCCTACAGCCGTTTGCAGAATCCGGCGCAATCGCCCGAGCGCATCGAGGTGTCGCTCGACGAATTCATTGACAGCATTCTCGGCAGCGTCGATGAGGAGCTGGAATCGCCAGACATCGTGATTGACGTTCTGTTGCATGGCCAGCTCGAACGCTTTGCGCTGGACCCGCGCCTGACCGCTCGGGCCATCCAGAACCTGTTGCGCAATGCCATGCGCTATTGCGAAAAGCGCATTCAGATTGGCGTACAGGTGATTGCCGGCGGATGTGAGATCTGGGTTGACGACGATGGCATTGGCATTCCCGACGACGAGCGCGAGCGGATCTTTGAACCGTTCTATCGGCTCGACCGCAGCCGTGATCGCGCGACGGGTGGTTTCGGCCTCGGTTTGGCGATCAGCCGTCGCGCGCTGGAAGCGCAGGGCGGCACGCTGACGGTTGAGGATTCGCCATTGGGTGGCGCGCGGTTCAGGCTGTGGTTGCCCACTGACACCTGAGGCTCATGACGTTGAAAATTTACTTGTGGGAGCGAGCTTGCTCGCGAAGGCGGTCTGTCAGCCAAGTTTGCGTTGACTGACCTAACGCTTTCGCGAGCAGGCTCGCTCCCACAGATGGCTGTGGTTGTTCAGACCAGTTCTGTGGATTGAATCAATTCGACTCCTGCACTTTGCATCCGCTCAAACGCTGCAGCCAGCGAGCCGTCCAGATCGATCGCCCGGCAGGCATCCAGCACCACAAATGCATTGAAGCCCGCCGCGAGTGCGTCCAGCGCCGAAAACATCACACAAAAATCCAAGGCCAGGCCGACCATGTACACGGTGTCGATGCCGCGTTCTTTCAGATAACCCGCAAGACCCGTGGTGGTGCGTCGGTCCGCTTCGAGAAAGGCCGAGTAGCTGTCGATGTCGGGATTGCAGCCTTTGCGGATGACCAATTGCGCGTGTGGCAAATCCAGCTCCGGGTGGAATGCGGCGCCGGCACTGGCTTGCACACAATGATCCGGCCACAACGTTTGTGCGCCGTACGGTAACTCGATGACGTCGTAGGGCTGCCGGCCCGGATGGCTGGATGCGAACGAAACATGCCCGCTCGGATGCCAGTCCTGAGCAATAACGACTTGCCTGAACTGGCGCGCGAGCCGGTTGATCAGCGGCACAATACGGTCACCTTCAGGCACCGGCAACTGGCCGCCGGGAATGAAGTCGTTCTGAACATCGATGACCAGCAAGGCAGTGCGAGATGAAATTGGCAAAGGGCGATCCTCCTTGGAATAAAACCTCGGCCAGTTTAGCAGGGCTGTGTTCAGCCGCTGGTCTGCAGCACACATTGCTGGGTTTTACTGTCCCAGACCTGGCCTTTCGGGCATTCGGGTTTCTTGACGGCGTCGCTTTCATCGACGGCGAAAACAGCAGGGCTGGACAGGACGGCGGCCAGCAGCGGTACGGCGAACAGCACTTGGCGAAGGTTCATGGTTGATCTCCACTTTCATCGGCTTGGAGCGGAAGTTGTCGTTCTCCTTTGCAGTGACTGTTCCGTTCTGTGGAAGATTCAAAGTTCTGCAGCGGCCATTGACTTGTCATCCGCCGGCAGGCTAATTTCCAGCCCATGACTTTCACCGTATCGCGCTGCCAGCCAAGCATTATTACCGCCATTCCTCATTTGGCGGGCTAGCTCACGACTGCAGCACCCAACCCGCCCTAGAGGCGGGTTTTTACTTTCTGTCTCCGGGGTTCTGAAAAATGTCAGGAGACGACCATGCCGCACAGCCCCGACCAGCAAGCCCTGCTCGAGCACTACGTAAAGAAAATCCTCGCCGCGCCGGTGTACGACATCGCGCTGCGTACGCCGTTGCAGCCTGCGCCGGCATTGTCGCAAGCATTGGGCAATCGGGTCCTGCTCAAGCGCGAAGATCTGCAACCGACGTTCTCTTTCAAGATCCGTGGTGCGTACAACAAACTCGTGCAACTGAGCGAAGAGCAGAAAGCGCGGGGAGTAATCACCGCGTCGGCGGGTAATCACGCGCAGGGTGTAGCGTTGGCGGCACGGGAGTTGGGCATCTGCGCGACGATCGTCATGCCGTCTACCACCCCTGAGCTCAAAGTGCTCGGCGTGCGCAGTCGCGGTGCCGACGCATTGCTGCACGGTGATAGTTTCCCCTTTGCTTTGGCCCATGCGCTGCACTTGGCCGAAAAGACCGGATGCACGTTCGTTTCACCGTTCGATGATCCTGACGTGATCGCCGGCCAAGGCACCGTGGCGATGGAAATCCTGCGCCAGCATCAAGGCGCGCTGGATGCGATCTTTATCCCGGTCGGCGGCGGAGGTTTGATCGCCGGTATCGCGGCCTACGTCAAATACCTGCGCCCGGAGGTGCGGATCATCGGCGTCGAATCCGAACATTCGGCCTGTCTGCAAGCCGCTTTGCGCGCGGACAAGCGGGTGGTTCTGCCCAGCGTCGGCACTTTCGCCGATGGTGTGGCAGTGGCGCAGATCGGCGCATATGGCTTCGAGGTGTGCCGTTTCTGCGTAGATGAAGTCGTCACGGTCAGCAATGACGAGCTCTGCGCCGCGATCAAGAATATCTACGACGATACCCGTTCGATCACTGAACCGTCGGGGGCGCTAGCCGTGGCGGGGATCAAGCAGCACGTGGCGCGAAGTGGGGTTCGCGATCAGACATTCGTCGCCATCGACTCCGGGGCCAACATCAACTTCGACAGCCTGCGCCATGTCGCCGAGCGCGCCGCTGCTTGCGGCGTGCCGGCGTAACAAGCGCTCGGGTTATTCCTGCAGGGCGGTGCCGACTTTGTCCGACGCCGACCAGATGCGATAGCGCACTTCGACGTCCGAAGGCGCGTACACCACGACTGGCAGCTTGCTGTTGTAGCGCAACATGAAGCCATCACCGACGACCGGAACGAAAGCACGTTTTTTCTGACTGCCGGGCGGGCAGGCCATCATCGTGCTCATTGGGCCGATGATCTTTTCCAGGCGATAGAACGGATAGCCCCAGCCTTGCAGGTTCTTTTCATCGAGCACACCGCCCAGACGTTGACGGTTGCAATCCACCTCCAGAGTTTTGCCAGCGAGAATTTCAACCTGGAAATTCTCTTCCTGCTCTTGTTTCGGCAGATGGATGACCTGACGGGTAAACCCGGCTTCGGCTTTGGGATACGGCGCCACGTCTTCGAGCTTGGCGGCGTGGGCGAGGGTGGAAAGGTTGGCGATTAACAGCCCAGTGATCGCGCAAATGCGTAAGGAATTCATGGAAGCCTCCGTGCGAGTTGAATTGCAATGGGAGACATTCTTGCCGTCATGGTCTTCGAAAGCAAATTCGGCCGGAGATTGCAGATTGCAGTGGATGGGCGGTCGGTTCATGCATTTTGCAAATAGCAGGATACTGGCCATCTTTCCAAGTGCTTGATTTTGCAGGGCGCCAAACGAACCGATCAAAGGCACGTTTTATGCGTTCTTCCGGTGAGGCGCACCGGATTTGGACGCCTACACTCCAATGGGCATTTCGCAGTACCACCATTTGCCGCACCAAGGAAACAGCGGGGGCACACCCGTGAAGGCGCAGCAAAGGGTCAGCGTGAATACTTGATTGGCAATCGCACAGAAAGGAGAGGGTTCGCCATGTTTTTATCTGCCTTAGAATTACGCAATATCATTGAAAGCAGCTTCCTGCCGAAACGCTGCCAGTGCACGCTGTCACCCGACCTGTCGATGTCCGTCAAAGTATTTGGCGACCATCGGACCGACCAGGCCGATCTCTACGTCAGTGGAATCGACGCCAGCCGCCTGAACAGCTGCCGTGAAATCAACAACCTGGTCGCTGGCCTGCGTTCCGACCTCGCGCAACAAACCACGACACATCAAACCAGCGCTCGTTCTCGAGCCGTTTAACCCACCGTTTCACCCAGTTCGACCGTCACGCGCCGGGCCTGCACGAAACCCAGGCCCAGCGCGAACTCGACCAGCACCGCGAGCAAAATCCCGGGGCCGGCATGGCCATTGAGCCACTCGCCAAAACCCAACGCCGCCAAACCGAAACAGCCGACGATAAAACCATTGCTCAGCGCACTGCGTGCCGCTGACGGCGGAGCATTGCGCAGCAAATAAAACATCACCCCCAACGCCGCAAACAGCACCGCGCTGCGCCTTGCGACCACGCCACTGCCTTCCGAATAGCCAATGCTCCAGATCGCCAGCAACACCTCCGGAAAAAATCCCCAGACCAGCGCCAGCAGAACACACAGGATTGAAGTGAAGCTCGACAACGTGCGGAACGACAACTGCATGGCCAATCCTTGCGGCAGTAGGGAAGGCCCCGAGCATAACCGCCGGAGCCACCCCACGCCTATGGCGAACCGGAAAATCAGAAGCGTCTGTCAGTTCTGTTGACTGCAAGCGTCAGATAATTTCCTGTAACTGATTTGTGCGGGCTTGCCGGTGTTGTCGATGTATTTCATGTCGGCGGTGATGACTTTGCACTCGAGGGTCGGCGGCTCGGTTAGCGAAAGCACCTTCGCCACGTGTAGTGGCATGCCGTATTGGTAGGGTGCTTGATTCGATGTGGCGGAGGTGTCGTTGGCTTGGGCCAGTGCGGCGTATGAGCTGCAGGCGAGGGTGGCGGTGAGTAGGAAGGGACGAATGTTCATGAGAAGACTCCAGCGTAACGGATAGGCGCCCGGCACGAAGCCGAACGAGCCTGCCGCACTGGACGTCAGCGGGGGAGAGCTGAGGGTGTGCGGTGATATGGAGTCTCTGACTGTGGCGTTAAGGCCGAGTTAACCGATGTGAACATGAGCTGAGTTATTTACGGTTGCTTTTCCCTTGTCTCGGGCATTTGTCGTTTGCGATATGAATCATTAGGGTACGGGCTTTGACGTGCTCGAAAAAAATTAATGATAAGGCTGTACTGCTAAATTTCAGTACCCTAACTTATCTGGAAAAAACGAGAGCGGTGGGTGAGTGGCCTTCCACGTTTTTGCGAGTTCTTTTGCTTTTTCTAATTGCTCTTTTGACAGCTTTTTTTCTACTTCCGGCAATACGTCGTTAACGTTGTTTATTACGTTTCCACCACCATCAAGCTCCAGTAGATTCGACAATAGTGCGTATGACTTTACCGGGTCTGATTCGAATCCGTATTTTGGTTCAGCTTCGCCAATATATGACGCGTAACCAAAAACTGCAGATGCATAGCCTGAGGCTGCAGCTTTTTCATTCCATTTTCTAAATGATGAAAAATCGGCTTTTTCAATCCTGGTAGCGGCAAATCCCATCATGGCTGGAGGATAACCATTCTCTGCAGCGGCTTTCATCCATTTTTCGATTTCATCTGATCTGCTAGCGGGTAGTAGGAATGTCCCTCCCCCCTCTTGGTACTTGGTCGCTAAACGAAATTGCGCTAATGCAAAACCTTTTTCTGCGGACTTTTCAAGCCATTCATCGTTTCCTGTTATCTCCCATAGCAGGTACATCGACTCAGCGTCACCATGAGATGCCTGATCTGTAGCAAGGTTTTTGGCTTTGTTCATCCAATCTTTAGGCGATTGCTCAGAGGAAGAACAGTTGTTCATAGTCACGCACAAATCTTGATCCGCGCCGCCGAGCCGAATCATAGAGTAAATATTGCCTTTTTTTGCTGACTCCTCGTAAGCCTTTCGCGCTTCTTGAGTCATGTATCTGTTGTTTTTTCTTATAGATTCTCCCAAATAGTAAAGTGCTTCATCATCACCGCCTTCGGCTGCTATTTGTAATGTTTCAATTGCGGAGATGGCTTTGTGTTGATTGTATAGTTCAATGCCCTTGATTTTTGCCTGAGATTGTTCGTTCGTAAGCGCCAGTGACTGGGGCGACGCTAACGTTAATAAAATAAGCGTAGTGGTGATCACTTTTGGTAGTGTAAGTGCTAAGTTGTTTCTCGGTTGCAGTTGTTTAGCTGGTATATCGGTCTTTGTGAAACTTTTGAAAACGATACGGCAGAGCACGGACGACAAGGCTGTCGATTGTTCTAATTGGGGAAGATTAGCCTCGTACCGGTTATTTCTTGCATTCTGCTTCATTACTAATTAAAAACCTAATTTCCTTGGAAAGAAAGAAAGGGGCGGGTGGGTGGCCTTCCACTCAATTGCATATTTTTCCGCTTCCTCAATCTGGTTCGATGTCATTTTTGCAGCAATTTTAGGAAGCTTCCCTTCCACATAGACTTGAACGTTTCCACCGCCATCCAATTCTTTAAGCAAAGAGACCAGTGCGTAGCCCTTGATCAAATCGACGGGGTAGCCAACTTTGTCGGGCGTGTGGGAAAGATATGCACCATAGGTTGCGACGGCATTTTGATAACCGGTTTTCGCCGCTTCTTCCCACCAATGCCGAACACCTGCCAGATCATTTCGCTGGGAAAGAATCGAAATATATTCGATCATTGCAGGAGGGTAACCTCCTTCCGAAGCAGCCTTTAGCAACTCCTCCTCGGCACTCTTTCTTTTCCAAGGTAGCAAAAATGTGCCTTCCCCCTCGGCGTAACGATTAGCGAGCAACCACTGTGACGGCGCATATCCAGCCGCTGCTGATTTCTGCAACCAATCCAACTCTGCAGTCGCGTTGTAAAGCACAGCCATCGCTTCGCCGTCGCCACCCAAAGCGCGAGGCGTAGCAGTTTTTATCAATAAATCTAGCCAGTCACTTGGTTTTTTACTACTAGCAGGACATTGGTTGACAACCGAGCACAGGTCTTCCGATACGGTGGCGAGTTTAAACATCGCATAATAATCACCCTGTGATGCTGATGCCTCGTACCATTTTTGCGCTTCGACAGTCATTCCTTGTTTTTTTTGACGAAGCTCGTCAGCTAAATAGAATTGTGCTTCCGCATCGCCCGCTTCGGCTGCTATGCGAAGTTCCAGCTCTGCTGGTTTGTATTGATTGAAAAGCATTATCCCACGAGTTTTTGCGGCCTGCTGAGTTGGTGTAAGCTCGGCAAGTACATTGTTTGATAAGAGGGTTGCAATTGCGGTTGCTATATATATAAGTGTGCGCGACATTTTTTATCCCTTGATGTATTTAGTTGGAGGGACATATTTTGCTTTTCCGCCAGGAACAAAAGTTTGTCCGTAGTATCGGGTTCTGTGACAAAAGCCATCTAGGTTCGCGCCTAAAAGGTTCACGTGCGCTTTATACCGGGCACGCATTTCGTCGTTCGCATCGTCGTGCAGTCGCAGAATTGCTTCTGACATGAAATTGTCCATATGCAGTCGATTCTCGCAATATAGCTGTTCTGCTTCGTCTGCGGCTTTGGTTCCGAACCGATTCATGCTCATGCATGCTTCTTCAAATTGTGCTTGGGCAAGGGTTATTGTTCCTTGCTTTTCCGCTTGGCGGACAATCAATCCTAGTATGCGCTCAACAGCCTGCTGCTGAAGCAGTTGACACTGGTCTTTTGTATAAGACTTTTCTGTGGCTTTAGAGCTTGCACTAGGCGCTCCATATTCCGAAATCTTGAATTTCTCCGGCGCGGAAATCAATGTCATCAACATTGGGCCAAGCGCACCTGGAGTCGCTGCCAAGATCCATTGGTCTAACTCAGCTTGATTATGATAATTCATAATCGTATGAGCGATAATTGCTCCTCTGCCGCCCCCGGTTAACGCCTCATATAACGACATCACCATATCAACGCCTTGCATGTAAGTCATCGCCACTTCCATCCCGGCAGCGCCAAGAAAGTTTAGTTTGTCGATGTAGTCGGCGGCTTCGTCCGTCACAAAAATTAGCGATTTATCCTGATTTTTATGCATTTCCCGTCGCAGCAAGTTAATCAAGTCAGTAACACCGTCATAGCCTACTTCAAATTGAAATTCGCCGCCGACGCCAGCGCCGACGATGACGGAAGCCTTGAACCGCATGATGAAGCGGCCTTCATGCAAGGAGATCCCAATATCTGCCGTAGTACCCAGCCCATACGCGGCAGTAAAGCCTGCTGTGAGTCTGGCCAGGCTCGCCCATTGGCTAGCTTTCGCGTTGTTGACGGTGTTCGCCATGCCGGGCGAAGGGGCGGTGCGCAACACAGCGATATCTTTCGGCGGAGCCCAGTTCAAGGCGCCTGTCAGTAGAATCCCAGCCTGAACTCCTGCAAAGAGATTGAATTGGGCTTTAGCCCCATCTTCAACCCGTACTTTCGCGGCGTCGCCCGCCAGAACAGGTTCGCTTCTAGTTGTAGTTGCTACGGCATTGGTGGTCTCCGGACGTTTTGCATCGGTGATTTCCGGAAGATTGAGGCCGCCTTGTACGTTTGCACGTCCCAACTGCACGCTGGAGGAGAGGAGGAGGGTAGCGCCTGTGTAGCCCCACGCTCTAGCGCCCAAATGGATCGAAAACCTGCCGAGATTCAGGTTTTTGCGGTTTTTCTCGTAATCCAGGTACGGGATCAGGATGTCTTTTGCTTGATCTTTACCCGGCAGATCCATCTTCATCAACTCAACTTCACCGCGTGCCAAGTCAATCCCAAGGCTGGCTTCGGCTTTGGCAGAGGCCTTGAAGTTATCGGTGACGCTGAAGCTCGGACCAGTGACCTTGGTTCCAGTGTGGATGGAGGACTGTGGTGGCGTGAGGCAACGAACCAATTGTGCTTGAGGACTGTTATCGAACAGGCGCAACGAACTTCGAACTTCTTCTTTGAACAGCAGCTGCCGAAGGCGCAGCCCCCAGTCTTTGCGGGCGCCTGCGTCCTCAATAGTATCCACTGTCAGTTTTTTCGACTTGAGATAGAAATGGAAGAGTTCTACATCGAACCAGCCTTTTTCATCGAACCAGTTGCTTTCCTGATCCTTGATGGCCATCGCGCCTTCGAGGCGTAGCCATTCATGGAAAGGGTTATCGTCTGTGTCAGTTTGCGCTTTCCCGTTGCTGTTGCCGGGAAGTTTCTGCAGGTCTTTGCTTGCAGTAGCACCGAGCGCGCTTACGTCTTTTTTCAAGGCTTTTTCAATGCCTTCCAGATTAAGCAGACTCAAATGCTTGACCGGACTGTTGGGGCTATTGAAAAGCGCCACTTCGCGCAACGGAAAGCCAGCCTTGACCAGGCGCTCTTCCGGTTTCGGCTGAAATTGCTCTGGCTCCCACAACAGATGGCGCAGTGGTAGGGCTGCGGCTACAGCGGCTTCTGCATCATCGCGAAGCTTCATGCGCTCTTGTTGAATGCGCTGCCACTCGGTTTTTTCAGCCTGCACGATGCCCGCTGGTGCCGCTACGTTTTGGCCGCTGGCGTCAATCCAGGCTTTGTATTTGGTGCGGATTTGTTCAGCCAGTTTGACCTGCCGCTGTTCCATCTCGAGATATGATTTGAATTTCTCGATACCTGCGCTGATTTCGCCTGTGTCAGGAATGAGGGCAAACTCAGGAAGTGCCAAGCCATAGTCGGCGACTTTCAAAATCGAATCGATATAGGCAGCAAAGTCTTTTTCGATTTTTTTGCGTTCGTTGGCCACATCGTTCAAATAACCGCACATCCGGGCCTTGCCATCGATCACACAGTTTGTGGCGTCCAGATACGCCTTCTTGTTCTTCTTGAAATCTTCTTCTTTGAGAGTAGTCAGCTTGCCGCTGGCTGTGAGTGCCGCACGGGCTTTCAGATAGGTCTGAACACGAGTTCTAGCCTCAAGAGCACCGGGCGAAAACAGGTTGCCACTTTCATAGATATAGCCAGCTATCTTGGCTTGCTCTATTGCTAAAGCCTTCAGCTTCTTCCACTCGTTGTAGAGTCGTTGCAGCTTTTGCCCCTCGGAGTTGGCCTCAAGCAGGCTAGCCTGTTGCTGACCGGCCAGTGCCCGGTTCCGTGCGTACTCACTCTGATCCGGCAACTTCTCCAGCGCCGCTGAATTTCGGGCGTCACGGCTCACGGATTTCAAGCGCATGGCCATGGTTGGCTGCGCAATATCCGGCTCCTGAGCTTCGATTTCCAGCATTCGGCTTTTCTGTTCACCTTGCAGGAAGTTTGACAACTTGGGTTCGAGGAAGTACTCGAGCAACCCCGCGGTGTTCATCCCCTTTAAACGTTCCTCAGGAGACTTGCTTGCGCTGATATGTTGCTCAAGTTCATTCATCGCTTCTTTGATCGAGCTTGCAGCGCGTTCAGGCAGCAGATAGAACATTCTTTCCTTGGTTGCGTAGATCACCTCGCCATAACTTGTCGAGCAAGCCGTTTCCACTTTGTCGAACGCGTTGGGGCAACTGGCAGGCATTACAGGCTGAGGATCAAGCTCCAAGGCAGGTTTCGTTTCAACCGGTGTCGACGGGGCTGAGGCAGTTGCCGCAGAGCTGTCGCGATCTACCTTTGTTGCTTCTGAGATTTCAGTATCCATTTCGCTTCCATTCATTCTTAACGGACGGGTTCATCAAGCAACGCTGGTGGTGAGTTGCTGCAGCTGCTGTACTTTGATGAACGACTCTTCCCTGGATTGCAGGATGGCCATTGCCTGTGGCTGTGTTTCAAGCAGTGGGCCATTTGTGATTGACCCCAGCTTCAGCAAGTGACGGCCTTCGTAAATATTGTGGGCAACCAGCACATTGAGGTTTGCCACAAGGTTGGGCAGATGCTCATCGCTCGGCTCGCCGTAATCTGCGTGATGTTCATCTGCCCAATAAATCCAACCCAAATGCTCTTGAACGTTCGCCGCGGATGGCGGCAGGCTGAACACTGAAGTATCGCCCAGCCATTCGACTTCCGAGACGGCGCGCCAACTGAGCCATGGACCTTTATTGCGCCCAAAATGAACCGGCGCTGGGCTGTATACGTGCTGCCAAGGGCCGAACAGCTGATGAGAGTTGTCGCCAGCGGTATAGGCCAGCGCGGCCCACAGGCTTGGCTTGTGGTAGCTCAGCAGGCTTTGTCCGCCAGAGCCATCATTAGCGCGCAAGAGCCAGCGCGCATGGGCGAGCGCTTTGTCAGAATCAGCTGTGGTAATGGCAATGCCAGAGAAATTTTCCTCGCACAGCTTTGCTGCCTCAGCCGCAAGGCGACTGCCCCACGGCGCGGTGATCCAGAGCGGACCGTCAGCGGCGATCTCAGCGAAGGCGGTTTTGAGGAACAGGCTCTGTGCATCTACCACCGGTTCGCCAACACGATAAAGGCGGCTCATCGCGTCAGGCTGTCGAACCGGGTCAATAACGAAACACACTGTTGATTCAGAGCTTTCTCTCGGTAAATCAACGAACCCATGGCGTGGAGCTTCGAGGAGTGCGCTGAGCGCTTTCACATGCATGTGCAATCCTTACGGCTGCAGGCGCCGTTGCTTTGCTTGCCGCACAACGGCGTTATTCCAGATTCATTCAGACGTTTGGGCAGCGGGACAGGGACTTTCCCCGCCTTATCCGCATCCACAACCTTCATCGGCCCCGGCAACAACGGCGCCGCCGGCGTGCCCACCCCGGGCGAGCCGCCAGTATTGACCTTCACCTCAGCGCCGCTGATGGTCACGCCACCCGCATCGACCTTGACGAAGCTGCCGCCAGCCTTCGCGGTCAGCTCCATGGCGCCTTCGACCACGACTCGCTGGCCGGCGTAGTAATGGATTTCGTTGCCAGCCTCAACAAACTGCCCAGTCCCCACCTTCACATGCTGCGTCACACCCACTGTCAGGTGATCATCCGCGCGCATTTCGCTGATGCGGTCCAGATGGGTGATGCGGTGCTCTTCGACCTTGAACTCGCTCAACACGTTGGCTTCAACAGTGTCATGGCGTTCGTTGCCGACGCGGATTTTCTGGTCGCGTTCGATGTTTTCGTCCCAGTCGCGCTGGGCGTGGATGTAGATCTGTTCAGCGCCTTTCTTGTCTTCGATGCGGAATTCGTTGTAGCCCTTGCCGCCCGGCGAGCTGAGGGTTTTGAAGGTGCTGCGGGTCTTGTTGGCCGGCAGGTCGTAGGGGACGACGTTTTCCTTGTGGTACAGGCAGCCGGTGACGAGGGGCTGGTCGGGGTCGCCTTCGAGGAAGGTGACGAGGACTTCCATGCCGATGCGCGGGATGGCAATGCCGCCGTAGGCTGCTCCGGCCCAGCCGCTGGCGACGCGCATCCAGCAGGTGGTTTTGTCGTCGGACTGGCCGTCGCGGTCCCAGTGGAATTGCACCTTGATGCGGCCGTACTGATCGCAGTGGATTTCTTCACCGGGCGGGCCGGTGACGACGGCGGTCTGGCTGCCGAGGACTTTCGGTTTCGGGTGTTCGAGGGCAGGGCGGTAGTGTGCGTCCCACGGCGTGGCGAGGAAGCTGTTGCGGTAGCCCTGGTGGAAATCGCTCTTGTTGTCGGTGACGTCGCTGGTGACGTTTTCGCCGAGCACTTGCGGTTGTTTGCCTTCGTGGAAGACTTCCAGCAGCAGCCACAGATCGTTCCACTCGGCGCGCGGGTGTTCGGCGAGCGTGAGGAAATGGCCGCTGGTGAGGGTCGGTTCATCACTTTTGCCTTCGGCGAGTTTGTAGTCGCTGCGATGGCGTTCGAGGGCGCGGGTTGAGAGGAACTTGCCGCGCTCGCGGGTGGTGAAGCGGCCGGGGTAATCGTAGTCTTCCAGATCCGGGGCGAATTCGGATTTGACCGCGCCTTCGGGCAGTAGCTTGGGTTTTTCGAAATCGTAGTCGCGACGGCTGACGCGGGTGGTACGGGTTTCCAGGCGCAGGTTGAAGCGCTTGATCACCGGTTTCTCCGCAGCCATGCCGGAGTCCTGCTGGTAGCTGACCGGCTTCAGTTTGCGGAACACCGTCTGGTCGTCGCCGAACACCAGTTTGTGGCCGCTGCTGCTGTGCTGGAAGTGGAAGTGAATGCCTTCCTCTTCGCACAGACGCTGGATGAAATGCAGGTCGGACTCGTCGTATTGCACGCAATACTCGCGTTCCGGGTACTCGGCGCCGAGCTGGAAGCTGTAGGCGTCAGAGAGAATGCCGCGATCTTCCAGCACTTGGGCGATGATTTTCGGCACCGTCAGTTGCTGGAAGATCTGCTGATCATGGTTGTGCTGCAGGTAGGCCAGTTGCGGCATCAGGCTGATGCTGTAGCGGGTCAGGGTCTTGCCGGAGTCGCCCTGCTCGATGCGATAGACCTGGCCGTGAATTTTGCCTTCTCCGGTGGCGCCGAAGGTCAGACAGGCACGCTTGTGCAGCAGCTCTTCGAGCTTCAGGTCGGGGCGGGCGCTGACCAGTTCGAGGTCGAAACGGAACGGTTCGTTGAGGGCTTCGCGACCGGTGAAGCTGAGGACTTGCAGGTCGGCGTTGGCGTCTTCGATCGTGAGGGTGATGTGGGTTGCATTGGCGTCCAGCATGCCTTGAATTCCGTCCGTTGAATAAGCAGGTGATGGATGTTGCAGGATTAGACGGCCTCATTCAAGGCGCAAATGGCGTAGGTGTGGGGCCTTGATGCCATAGGGAAAACCCTTAGGAGGGCGATTTGGGTCAGTGAAATCGGGCCTTTCATAGACTTTGATGGTGTTTGAGAGATTGCCATCGCGGGCAAGCCCGCTCCCACAGGTTTCTCGGGTGTAGACAAAATCGGCGTTCACTAAGGTCCTGTGGGAGCGAGCCTGCTCGCGATGGGCTTCTACAACCAATGCCAGAACCGGCTCCAGAACCCGCGATTGAGGTCTTCCTTGCACCCGGCATATTGCTGTGCGTACAGATCCGAACGGTTCTGCACCTTGCGTGCGGTCGGCGGTAGCCAGGCCTTGCTCGCGTAGGTCTTGTTGCGGAAGCCGCCCCAGCCTTCGTGGTAGTTCAGGTACTGGTTATAGGCGTCGTATTTGTACACGCCGTTGATCGAGGTGGTTTTGTCCATGTACCAGCCGACGAAGTCGATGGCGTCGTCGAAGTCTTCGCGATCGGCCCAGTTGCGGCCGGTGCTTTTCTGGTAGTCGGCCCAGACTTCATCCTTGGCTTGCGCATAGCCGGAAGCGGTGGAGACGCGGCCCCAAGGAATTACCCAGAGCAGGTATTTGCGCGGCGTCTTGGCGTCGTAGCGGTAGCCGGATTCCTGATACATGATCGCGAACGGCACCTGGATCGGCACGCCCCAGCGTTTCTGGGTGACTTGCGCAGCGTCGTACCAGTCGCTTTTCTCGCGGAAGATTGCGCAGATGTCTTCCGGCGAGCGGGGCGGCGAGGTGCCGCAACCGCTCAACAGAGTGGCCAGGGTCAGGAGGGCGAGGATGTGCCTGTGATTCAAGAGCTGTTTTCCGTCGTGCGCAAAAAGGCCGACAGTCTACGCGCTCAGCTCAATTGATGACGATAGGGCAGATCCGGACCGGTTTTGCTGCAGGTCAGTGCGGCGGCTTGTACGGCGAACCTGAGCATGCCGTCAATCTGCTCGCGACTCAGTTGCTGCACGCCAGCGACCGAGTCCAGCGAGTGCTCCGTCAGCCAGGTGATCAGCGCGGCCTGGAAGGTGTCGCCAGCGCCAACGGTATCGGCAATTTTTACCGGGTTGGCCGGCACCGACCACGAGCCATGGGCGCGACTGAACACCGTTGCGCCATCGCCACCGCGAGTAAGGAAGACGATCTGGCAGCGATGTTCGAGCCAGCCCTCAATCACGTTTTGCGGATCCTGCTCGGGATATAGCAGGCTCAGATCCTCGTCGCTGACTTTGATCAGATCGGCCAGGCGCACCAGCATGGCGATGCGCTCGCGCCATAGATTGATGTTCGGCTCGGGGTTGAGGCGCACGTTGGGATCGAGGCTGATCAGGCGTTTGCCGCTTTCGCGCTGAACCAGCTTAAGCAAGGTGTCGCCAATCGGCTGTACCACCAGCGAAAACGAGCCAATGTGCAGGCCGTGCACCTCGTCGCCGAGTGTCGGCAGATGTGCCTCGCTCAGTTGCCGGTCGGCGCAGCCTTCGCCACGGAAGCTGTAATGCGGCGAACCGTTGGCCCCCACGGCGACCATCGCCAGGGTGGTCGGCGCGGCGAAATCCACCAGATAGTCCGGACGCACGCCTTCCTCCTGCAGAACTTGCTGCAAACGCCGGCCGAGGTAGTCGGTGGACAGCCCACCGAAGAGCGCCGAGTCCACGCCCAAGCGGCGCAGACCGACGGCGACGTTGAACGGCGAGCCGCCGGCAATCGCCTTGAAATTGACTTTCGAGGCCAGACCGCTGGCATCGTTTTCGCTAAAGAAATCAAACAGGGCTTCGCCACACACCAGGTACATAGTTGTTTGCTCGTTATAGGGTTGCGACATGCTGTTGATAGCGTTCGTAGGCCTGCTGAAACGCCGCGACATTTGCGGCAATCGGCAGGGTTTCGCTGCCCGCGTCGAGTTTCACGCAGCGCTCGCACAGCTCGGCCAGGGACACATCATCGCCGTTAGAGCGCGACGCGCACCACGCCGCTTGAATCGCAGCACCCAGTGCGGCGGCTTCGCTTTGTTCGGTGCAGATCACCGGGGCGTTCATGATGTCGGCGACGATCTGCCGCCACACCGCGCTCTTCGAGCCGCCACCGATCAGGCAGATGCGCAGGCTTTGTAAACCATTCTGGCGAAGTAAATCCAGCCCGTAGCGCAAACCGAAGGTGGTGCCTTCGACGGCCGCGCGGCACAGATTGGCCTGGGTCAGGTTGTCCATGGTCAGGCCATGCAGGCTGCCGGTGGCGTGGGGCAGGGCAGGGACGCGCTCACCGTTGAGAAACGGCAACATGCTCACGCCTTCGGCACCGATCGGCGATTGCGCGACCAATTCGTTGAAGGTCGGCAGGTCGAGCTTGAACAGTTCGCGAATGGCGCCAGTGGCATTGGTCAAGTTCATGGTGCAGATCAACGGCAGCCAGCCGCCGCTGGAGGAACAGAACGTGGCGACCGAGGCATCGGCGCTGACGTTTGGCTCCTCCGAATAGGCGTAGACCGTGCCGGACGAACCGAGGCTCATGGTGATCGCGCCGGGCTGGATATTGCCGGTACCAATGGCGCCCATCATGTTGTCGCCACCGCCGCTGGAAACCACCGCGTTGGGGTTGATGCAGAGTTGCTCGGCGATTGCCGGCAGGAGAGTGCCGACGGCGGCGTGCGCGTCGATCAGCTCCGGCAGTGCGGTTTGCAAACGGCCGCTGGCGTCGATGTCGCGCAGGATCTGCACATCCCACTGCCGCGTGCGCACGTTGAAATAGCCGGTGCCGGAGGCGTCGCCGTATTCGCTGCAGGCGCGGCCGGTGAGCCAGTAGTTGAGGTAGTCGTGGGGCAACAGAATCCGCGCGATACGCGAGAACACGTCGGGATGCTGCTCTTTGGTCCAGAGCAGTTTCGACACCGTGTAGCCCGGCGCAATGACCACGCCGAGGCGTTCCAGCGAACCTTTCTCGCCGCCCAGTTGTGCGAGCAAGCGCTCGTTTTCCGGCGTGGTTTCGGTGTCGCACCAGAGCTTGGCCGGGCGCAGCACTGCGCCTTGCTCATCGAGCAGGACCAGGCCGTGTTGCTGGCCGGAGACGCCGACACCGAGGATCGCCTGGCCGTCGACGTTGGCCTCTTGCAAGGCTTGGCGGGTGGCGCTGACGAACGCGTCGAGCCATTGCTGAACGTCTTGTTCGCGGCGGCCGTTGGCGCCGCTGATCATCGTGTGCGGCGCTGCGCCCAGACCGAGCACCTGACCGCTGTCGGCATCGAGGATGATCGCTTTGGTGCCTTGGGTGCCGCAGTCGATACCCAGGAAGAGCTTTGTTGTTGTCATGAAGACTCCACGGCTGCTCGTTCCCATGCTCTGCGTGGGAACGCCTCAATAGACGCTCTGCGTCCGCTTTTGATGGGACGCGGAGCGTCCCGGGCTGCATTCCCACGCAGAGCGTGGGAACGATCAGGTCGCGAGAACTTTCTCCAGAGTCCGCGAAACCCCAACCTCGCGCAAACTCTGGCAGCACCACTCGAACGCTGCAACAAACTCCGCCGACTTCGGTATCGCCGTGCCGAAAATCTCCTCCACGCCCAACAGGCGTTCGGTGATCAACCCATCGTCCGCCACCAATCCCTGACAGAACGCCGCCCGCGGGTCCGGAATCGAATACGTATCGCCATTCTCATCCATGCCCTTCAAATACAGCGCCCACGCCGCGACTACCAGTGCCGCGCGTTTGGTCTCGCGGCCATCGGCAATCAGCCGATTGATCGTCGGCACGGTGAACTTGGGAAACTTCGACGAGCCATCCGAACACACGCGCTCCAGCTGATCGGCAATCGCCTGATTGGAAAACCGCGCGACTAGCGTGTCCTTGTATTCGCTCAGATCAATGCCCGGCACCGGCGCCAGCTGCGGCGTGACATCCAGGTCCATGTAGGCGCGCATGTAACGCACGAACAGCGGATCGTTCATGGTCTCGTGGACGAAGCGATAGCCCTTGAGAAAGCCCAGATACGTCAGCGCCAGGTGACTGCCGTTGAGCAGTTTGATTTTCATCTCTTCGTACGGCGATACATCGTCGGTGAACTGCACGCCGACCTTTTCCCACGCCGGGCGGCCGTTGACGAATTTGTCTTCCAGCACCCACTGCACAAACGGTTCGCAGACCACCGGCCAGGCATCGTCGACGCCGTGTTTGTCGGCCAGTTGCAGGCGATGCGCGGTGCTGGTCATCGGCGTGATGCGATCGACCATGGCGTTGGGGAAGCTGACGTTCTGGTCGATCCAATCGCGCAATTGCGGATCACGCAGCGAGGCGAACGCCAGCAGCGCCTTACGCGCGACGGCGCCGTTGTGCGGCAGGTTATCGCAGGACATCACAGTGAATGCCGGAACGCCCGCCGCACGGCGTTTGGCCAATGCGGCGCAAAGGAAGCCGAACACGGTGCCCGGCGTTTCGGGATGGGCGAGGTCGTGTTGAATCTGCGGCAGGTGCGCCATGAATTCGCCGTTGCTGTCGTCGATGCAGTAGCCGCCCTCGGTGATGGTCAGCGAGACGATACGGATCTGCGGTTCGGCGAGTTTGTCGATCAGCGTTTGCGCGCCATCTTCGGCCAGCAGCATGTCGCGGATTGCACCGATGACGCGCACTTCGGTGTCATCGCTGTCGCCCAGTTCGAAGAGGGTGAACAGGTAATCCTGCTCGCGCAGATCATCGCGGGCACGGCGATCCTCCGGGCGCAGGCCGACGCCGCAGATTGCCCAGTCCAGCGCTTCGCCAGTGTTCATCAAGGCATCGGTGTAATACGCCTGATGCGCGCGGTGGAAACCGCCGACGCCGATGTGGGCGATGCCCTGGCGTGTGTCGCTCAGGTTGTAACCCGGCAGTTGCACTTCGGCGGCGAGGCGATTGAGGTTCTGTTGGTTGAGTTTCATCGGATAGTCTCGAAATCAGGCGGCAGCGCGCAGTGGGCGGGTCAGCGCCACACCTTCAGCGTCGAACAGGTGGCAGTGAGTCGGGTCCAGACGCAGACTCAATTGCTCGCCATAACGGCTGGCCAGATCGCCGCGCACGCGCATGGTCAGGGCTTCACCGGCGCTGGTGGTGACGTGGCAGAAGGTGTCGCTGCCAAGGCGTTCGCTGACATCGGCAGTCACCTGCAACGTGCAGTCGCCGGGTTGTGCCAGCTCCAGGTGTTCAGGGCGAATACCCAATGTGACTGCGCTGCCGACACTGAGGTTGGCGGCGTTGAACGGCAGGGTGATGCGCGTGCCGGCGTCCAGCGAAACTTCGCAGCTGGCGCCGTCGATGCGGGCAATCTTGCCTTTGAGGAAACCCATTTTCGGCGTGCCGAGAAAGCCTGCGACAAACAGGTTCGCCGGGTTGTGATACAGGTCCAGCGGCGAGCCGACCTGCTCGATCCTGCCGCCATTGAGCACCACGACTTTGTCGGCCATGGTCATCGCTTCGACCTGATCGTGGGTCACATAAATCATCGTTGCTTGCAGGTCTTTATGCAGGCGCAGCAGTTCCAGACGCATCTGCACGCGCAACGCCGCGTCGAGGTTGGACAGCGGCTCATCGAAGAGGAAAATCTTCGGGTTGCGCACGATGGCGCGGCCGATCGCGACGCGCTGACGCTGACCGCCGGACAGCTGTTTGGGTTTGCGCTCGAGCATCGGCCCAAGTTCAAGAATGCGTGCCGCTTCGCCAACCTTGCGCTCGACCTCGGCTTTCGGCACGCCGGCCAGATCGAGGGCGAACGACATGTTCTTTTTCACGGTCATGTGCGGGTACAGCGCGTAGGTCTGGAACACCATCGCCAGATCGCGCTTGGCCGGGCTGACTTCAGTGATATCGCGGCCATCGAGTTCGATGGTGCCGCCGCTGACCTCTTCCAGCCCGGCGATCAGGCGCAGCAGGGTGGACTTGCCGCAGCCCGACGGGCCGACGAAGACCACGAATTCCTTGTCGTTCACTTCCAGGTCGATGCCCTTGATGATGGAAAAGCCTTCGAAGCCTTTTTGCAGATTCTTGATTTTCAGGTTGGCCATGAGATGGGCCTCCGCAATTTATTATTGGGTTAAACCAGATCGGCTTTTCTGTGGGAGCGAGCCTGCTCGCGAAGGGGCCGTGTCAGTCGACATCAGGGTTGAATGACACTCCGCTTTCGCGAGCAGGCTCGCTCCCACAGGGGATAGGGTTGGATTCGGGATGTTCATTTCACGGCACCAAACGACAGCCCGCGCACCAGTTGCTTCTGGCTGATCCAGCCAAAGATCAGAATCGGCGCACAGGCCAGGGTCGATACGGCCGACAACTTGGCCCAGAACAATCCTTCGGGACTTGAATACGAGGCGATCAACGCGGTCAGTGGTGCAGCATTCGATGAGGTCAGGTTCAGCGACCAAAACGCCTCGTTCCAGCACAGGATCAGCGACAGCAGCACGGTCGAGGCGAGGCCGCCCTTGGCGATCGGCAGCAGCACGCGGACCATTTCCTGCCACAGCGTCGCACCGTCGAGGCGGGCGGCTTCGAGGATGTCTTTGGGGATGTCCTTGAAGTAGGTGTAAACCATCCAGACCACGATCGGCAGGTTGATCAGCGTGTAGATCACGATCAGCGCAATGCGCGTGTCGAGCAGGCCGAAACTCTTGGCCAGCAGGTAGATCGGCATCAGCACGCCCACCGGCGGCAGCATCTTGGTCGAGAGCATCCACAGCAGCGTGCCTTTGGTGCGCTGGGTTTCGTAGAACGCCATCGAGTAGGCCGCCGGCACCGCGATCAACAGGCACAGGGCGGTGGCGCTGAAGGAGATCACCACCGAGTTCCAGGCGAAGCTGAAATAGTCGCTGCGCTCGTTGATGTGCAGGTAGTTCTCCAGCGTTGGCGTGAAGATGAACTGCGGCGGCGTGGCGAAAGCGTCGATTTCGCTCTTGAAACTGGTCATCACCATCCAGAAGATCGGGAAGAAAATCACGATCGCGATGGCCCAGGCCAGGGTGCCGAGCAGCAGGCTTTGCAGGCGGCGGGATTGTTGGAGGGTCATGGCAGGCCTCACGCTTTGTCAGTCAGGTTTTTGCCGATCATCCGCACCAGAATGATCGCGGCGATGTTGGCGATGACCACGGCAATCAAGCCGCCCGCCGAGGCCATGCCGACATCGAACTGCACCAGCGCCTGGTTGTAGATCAGGTAGGCGAGGTTGGTCGAGGCGTAGCCGGGGCCACCGTTGGTGGTGGTGAAGATTTCGGCGAACACCGAGAGCAGGAAGATCGTTTCGATCATCACCACCACAGCAATCGGCCGCGCCAGATGCGGCAGGGTCAGGTGCCAGAAAATCGCGATCGGGCCGGCACCGTCCAGGCGTGCAGCCTCTTTCTGTTCCTGATCCAGCGACTGCATGGCGGTCATCAGAATCAGGATCGCGAAGGGCAGCCATTGCCACGAAACGATGATGATGATCGACAGCAGCGGATAGTGCGCCAGCCAGTCCACCGGTTGCGCACCGAACAGCTTCCAGATGTAGGCGAGGATCCCCGAGACCGGGTGGAAAATCAGGTTCTTCCAGATCAACGCGCCGACGGTGGGCATGATGAAGAACGGCGAGATCAGCATCACCCGCACCAGACCGCGACCAAGGAATTCGCTGGCCTCCAGCAACGCGCTGATCAACACACCGAAGACCACACTGATCAGCAGCACGCTGCCGACCAGCAGCAACGTATTGGTCGCGCCGGGCATGAAGCCCGAATCGGTGAGGAAGTAAGTGAAGTTCTCCAGCCCGACGAATTCGTTTTCGCCGGGGTAGAGCAGGTTGTAGCGGATCATCGAAAAGTACAGGGTCATGCCCAGCGGCACGATCATCCACAGCAGCAACAGCGCCACCGAAGGGCTGACCAGAAACCAGCCGGGATTGCGCACCCGCAGCTTGCGCTGGGGTGGCGACAGGTCGATGTGGGCTTTGGCAGTTGAAGTATTCATGGCATTCACAACCGAGTCATACAGACCTATGGAGATCCCCATGTGGGAGCGAGCCTGCTCGCGAAAGCGCTGGGTCAGTGTCATGTGTGTTGGCTGACACGACGCCTTCGCGAGCAGGCTCGCTCCCACAAGAGGCAGGAGCAAGTCGCTCAGCGCTTACTTGGGATAACCCGCGCGCTTCATCTCGCGTTCCGTAGTCTGCTGCGCCGCCGCCAGCGCCTGATCTACCGTGGTCTGGCCGATCAGCGCTGCCGAGAACAGCTTGCCGACCTGGGTGCCCACTGCCTGGAATTCAGGAATGGTCACCAGTTGAATGCCGATGTACGGCACCGGTTTCAGTGTCGGTTTGCTCGGGTCAGCGGCCTTCAGCGATTCCAGCGTCACCTTGGCAAACGGCGCAGCGCTCATGTACGCATCGCTGTAGGTCGAAGCGCGGGTGCCCGGCGGCACGTTGGCGATGCCATCGGTCTTGGCAACCAGTTCGCCGTACTCTTTGGACGTGGCCCAGGCGCTGAAGGTTTTTGCTGCGTCCTTGGCCTTGGAGCTGGTCGGAATCGCCAGCGCCCACGAATACAGCCACGCCGAGCCTTTATCCGTGACCTGATGCGGAGCGAAGGTGAAACCGACGCTATCGGCGACCTTGCTCTGGGTCTTGTCGGTGACGAACGAACCGGCGACGCTGGCGTCGACCCAGATCGCGCATTTGCCGCTGTTGAACAGGGCGAGGTTTTCATTGAAACCGTTGCTGGATGCGCCCGGCGGGCCGGATTTCTTCATGGTGTTGACGTAGAAATTCAGCGCGTTTTTCCATTCCGGTCCGCTGAATTCCGGTTTCCATTGCTCATCGAACCAGCGCGCGCCGTAAGCATTGGCGACCGTGGTAACCAGCGCCATGTTCTCGCCCCAACCGGCCTTGCCGCGCAGGCAGATGCCGTATTGCTCTTTGTCTTTCTGGGTGAGTTTTTCCGCAAACCCGGCGATCTCTTCCCAGGTCGGCCGCTCCGGCATGGTCAGCCCGGCTGCCTTGAACAGGTCGGTGCGGTAATAGGTGATCGAACTTTCTGCGTAAAACGGCAGCGCATACAGCGAACCCTTCACCGACAGGCCTTCGCGCACCGACGGGAAGACATCGTCGAGGGCGTAACTGGCCGGCAGGTCCTTCATCGGCTCCAGCCAACCCTTTCCGCCCCAGAGTGCGGCTTCGTACATGCCGATGGTCAACACGTCGAACTGGCCGCCCTGAGTGGCGATGTCGGTGGTCAGGCGCTGACGCAGGACGTTCTCTTCCAGCACCACCCAATTGAGCTTGATGTCCGGATGCTCGCTCTCGAAGGTTTTCGAGAGTTTCTGCATGCGAATCATGTCGCTGTTGTTGACGGTGGCGATGGTCAGGGTCTGGGCGCCAAGGCTGACGCTGCTGAGGGTCATGCAGGTGAGAGCGAGCAGAGCTTTTGCAGTGGGTTGCATCGTGCACTCCTTTTCTGACACCCGACGGGGCAGAAGGACAGTTATTGTTTTTGTGTCTTCCGAATGCAGGAAGAATCTGCGCTGATTACAGCCTTCCACGGCGGGGCTGACAAATCATCCCTAGCACTTTTGTTGATACTTTTTTGCACTGGGGTTTGGTGGGGGGAACGCAGGGAAGGGCTTTTGCGCGAGGTGCGGTTAACGAATGCGTACAGATTTCGCCAGCCGGGCACAACCTCTTGTGGGAGCGAGCCTGCTCGCGAATACGATATGCCTGTCACAGGGTTCTTGACTGACAGCACGCTTTCGCGAGCAGGCTCGCTCCCACAGGTGGCGTGTCTTCAGAGATGGTTCTGTTCAGTCAGGCGCTGCACCGCCAGCCGTCGATAGTGCGACGGCGTCATGCCCTTGAGTTGCTGAAAGCGCCGATTGAAGTTGGAAATATTGTTGAAGCCCGACTCGAAGCACACCTCGGTCACCGGTTTGTCGCCATCGGCCAGCAGCTCACAGGATTTGCTGATGCGCAGGCGATTGACGAATTCGATGAAGTTGCGTCCGGTGGCCTGTTTGAATACCCGGCTGAAATAGGTCGGCGTCATGCCCAGATGCTCGGCCACTTCTTCCAGTGAAATGTCCCGCGCGTAGTGGCTGAAGATGTAATCGACCGCGCGGTTGGTGCGGTCGATGTTGTGTTCGTCGGCCAGTTGCGGGGTGGTGGCGCCGGACAACAACTGGTAATCCTCACTCGCAGCGAGCAATTCCATCAGGATGAAAAAATGCCCGAGGCGGGTGATGCCGGTGCTGTCGGCGATCCGCTGCATAAGCGTCATGGCCTGACGGATCGTGCGCTTGCAGCGAAATTCGATGCCGTACTGCGCGCGCTCAAGCAGTGGCGCCAGGGATTTCAGCTCAGCGAACACTTGATGGCCGCTCTCGAACAATTCGTCGGTGAAGTTGACCAGCATGTCGCGCTTCTCCACCACTTCATCTTCAGCAATCTGGCTGATCCAGTTGTGCGGCAGGTTGGGACCGGTCAGAAACAGGGTTTCCGGATAGAAGTTGCCGATGTAATCGCCGATGAACACCTTGCCCGAGCTGGCGACGATCAGGTGCAGTTCGTATTCCTTGTGGAAATGCCAGCGCACCAGCGGGCAGGGGAAGCCGTGCTGGCGGTAGATGATGGACAAACCGTTATGGTCGTCCATCAATTCGTAGGAAGGGTCGGTCACGCGAGCGGTTCGGGTCATGACAAGGCACTTTTTTATTATCGCTGCACGATCATGCCTCGTTTTTTGCCGTTTGTGCCACTTCCGACTGGCCGTCCGTGGAGACCGCTCAGCTGAGCTTGTCGCGCGCCTTTTGCAAGTTGGCCATTTGGCAGAAGCGCACGATATTCGAATTCTTGATGAAGTCGAAATTGATGATGTTGCACTTGCGCGCCCAATCGGATTTTTCCGGGTCGAACCACTCGTCAAGACTGTCGAGGATTCGCTGTGGCCCGCCCAGTGTGTAACTGGTTGCCGACAGCGACCACGGGCGGCGCGTACTGACAGGTGTGCTCAGTACGTTGTCTATATAGCCATAAAGATCCGAGGTGCTGACCTGTGATTTGCCGATCCACTTGTGATTGATCTGGCTATAAAAGCGGAAGTCCAGGGTTTCCCAGGTCATCGGCGCAGCTACCATAATGCGCTGCAATGGATCGATGGCTTTGAGTTGGCCAATTGTCAGATGCAGATTTTCGGTGGGAATGATCCGTTCCCCAAGGTGCTCCAGCAAAGCTGTTCTGAATTCCTCATGGTTGAATGGATCTGTAGCGTTGGAAAGTTCATGGAAGTCCAGAACGATAAACTCGTTCGGGCTTCTTTCATAAAACCCCTTAACATCCCTGATCAGGTCTTCAAGCGTTCGCGAAGAGTTGAATCCATTGTGCTGGAAACGAAATTTCGCCAGTTGTTTCGCCTTGCTGTTGTAAACAAGGCGTACATCAAGTGCGCGAGCGCCGCGATTCAACTGCGAATAAAACGAAACGTCCTGACAGGCAAGCCAGTTTTTACCGGGAATCAGGGCGTAAGAGGCTTCCCAGTCACAACCGGCGTTATGCGCGCCGGGCAGGGTCATTTCAAATAGCGAAAGATTATCGATTTGTGGTGAATCAGCCATCCATTGATAGGTTGGTATATCGTCGAAGTTTTCCATGTTGCATATCCTGCGAAGTAGTTGATTAGTTGCGCGCAGGATGTTTATAAGCATGTTCGCGTTATTGCGAAAGTTCGCTTTTAATGCAAGTCATGTAATTGATGTAATCAGCGCTCTGTTGGATTTAACTGGTTTTTCGCTTCGATCCATTGAGCCATGTATTGAGTGCTTTTGAGTGTGTGATGTCGCAGCATGGCGCCGGTGAAGTTGTCGCTTCTAAGTTGTGCCAAGTGTTGTCGGCAATCAGCTATCCGGTTGATCAGACGCGGGCCATGTACGCTGCGCTGATAACGCTGCTGTAAAAGTGCCGAAGCCTGAATCTGCGCTTGCTGCCAGCGCGCTGGATCTTCGTACAGTTGCACGGCTTGTTCGGCGAAGGTATTTGCGTCCAGGGCAACCGCTCCCGGCCAAGGAGCATCGCCGTGCATGGCTTCGGCGCCGATCGGTGTCGTCACGCTTGGCGTGCCACAGAGCATGGCGTCGACCAGTTTGCCCTTGATTCCCGCGCCAAAGCGCAATGGCGCGAGGCAGACCCGCGCTGCCGACATCACTTCAAGTGCATCTTCGGCCCAGTCCATGATGTGAAAGCCTTGGGCCGGGTTGTGCAGTGCGGTGGCTTTGGGCGGCGTATAGGCGCCATAGATATGCAGTTGCGCGCGAGGCAAGCGCGCGCGGATCAGCGGCCAGAGCGTGGTCTTCATCCAGAGCACAGCATCCCAGTTTGGCGCGTGACGAAAGTTGCCAATGCTGAGGAAATGCGCGCGCTCTTCGAAACCTGGCGCGGCGGTGTCCGGAAGATCAATCATCAACGGATACCAATGCAGGATTTGCCGAGGCAGGCCGAATTCCTCCACCAGCAGGTCGATCTCGACTTCGGAAATCATCAGGTTCAAATCACACCGGTACAGCGCAGCGATTTCCCGTTTGGCCAGATCGGTGCTCGCCATCAGCTGGAATTCTTCGTGCAATGCCGGTGCGAACAGTTCGGTGAAATCAGTTTGCTCGTCGTTGCTTTTCAGCCGGTCTTTCAGACGCTGATGACGCGCATGCCGCAGACTTTGCAGGTCGGATGTTTCGAGGATGCGCAGGGCGTCCGGGCAGTGTTTCTCCACCCGCCAGCCAAACTGTTCCTCCATCATGAACTGATCGAACAGCACGATATCCGGCGCCAACTCGCTGATGAACGTATCAAAGCTGCTGTTGTTGAGTTCGATCGGCACTTCGCAAATGCCCAGCGCCGTCAGATCAGCTTTGTGTTCACCGGGGCCGGCCGGGCTGCTGAACGTGATGTCCCAGCCTTGCTCGAGGAACGCTTCAAGAATCTGCATGACATGACCGCTGGCCGCCGAAGAGCGGGGCTCGGGCCAGACGTAGCCGATGACCAGGACTTTGGTGGGAACGGAGTGGGACATCACTGGATTCTCGGCGCATAAAAAAGGGCGCAATTAAACCACAGTGATGTGTGCTCATCGCCAGTCCAGGTTGATCACGATTGCTCGGGTTCCAGCCAATGCCGGTAGATGCGCAGGACTATTCCAGTATGGATTTGACCTTGTCGCGTAACTGGTCAATCGAAAACGGTTTGCCGATGACATGCATGTCGCCGGGTACTTCGATAGTCTCGGCATAACCGCTGGCAAACAGGATGGGCAGAGCAGGGCGCAGCTGACGGGCCTTTTGAGAAAGTTCGCGGCCATCCATGCCAGGCAGGCCGTGGTCGGTCATCATCAAATCGATGTCTTTGCCAGGATTCGCAAGAATCTCGAGTGCCGCGTTGCCATCATCAGCCTCCAACACCTCGTATTCCAGCTCCTCCAGCACATCCACGATGAGCATGCGCACGATGTCGTCATCTTCTACGACAAGGATAGTGGAGGCATTGGCAGACATGGCAGGACTCTCAAAAATTGAAATCGGGGGATACCGGGCAAGTGAATTTTGCCGGACTCTTGCATGAGTAAGTGGCGCATAGCCACAAGTTCCCGAGCTGATACAAAAAAGAACAGGTCAGTGCGGTGCGGCAAGGATAACCGTTGGCGTCGTCCAATGCGCAAGCGTGCGTAGGAAAATGCCGTCATTTGTGTGAGAAAAATGGATCCATGGCGGGGTTTTGGGGCAAACTCTCGGGTTTTCAACAGTTCGACAAGGCTGCCCCATGTCCTCTCCGTCCTCGGTTGATGAACAACGGTTCCGCAAACTTCTGAGTCGCAACGTCAGCCTGCCGCTGGGCGTCGGCGTGCTCAGCGCCGTGTTCTTCGTCTCGCTGATCACTTATTTGCTGTCGGTCATCCAATGGGTCGAGCACACCGACCGGGTGATCAATAACGCCAATGAAGCGGTGAAGCTCACCGTTGATCTGGAAACCGGCATGCGCGGCTATCTGCTCAGCGGTGACGAGCACTTTCTCGACCCGTACGAAGTTGCCAAGCCGCGTATCGAGGTCGCTCTCAATACGTTGCTGGAGCTGACCGCCGATAATCCGGTGCAGACCGATCGCCTGCGCCGTTTGCAAGCCTTGCAGGTGGAGTGGGCCAATTACGCGCAGTCTATGATCGATCTGCAGCGCAGCAGTGGCGACTATCGCGGTGCGGTCAAGGCCGGGCGGGGCAAGCGCCTGACCGATGAAATCCGCAAGCAATTCGAGGACGTCATCGAGACCGAGCAGGTGCTGCGCGCCACGCGCAACGAGGATGTGCGCCGCACGACGATCTGGAGCATCACCCTTTATCTGATTTTCATCGTCGGTATCAGTGGGTTGCTGGCCTACATCGGCCGCCGCGACTTGCTCAACCTGTCGACCAACTACAGCGCCAACCTCGCCGCACAGCTGGCCAGCGCCGAACGCCTGGAGAAGCAGGCGTGGCTGCGCAACGGCCAGACACAACTGGCCGAGCAGGTCCTGGGGCAACTGACGCTCACTCTGCTGGGACGCAACATTCTGCAATTCTGCGCGCAATATCTGGGTACGGCCGTCGCCGCCCTCTATGTGCGCGAAGAGCACGGTGGCCTCAAGCGCGTCGCAACCTATGGTTTCTCCCGCGAACAGGAAGAGCAAAACCAGACGATCTACAGTGGCGAAGGCATCGTCGGCCAGGTCGCCGAACAAGCACGCTTGATCCGCCTCGATTCGGTCCCGGGCGACTATTTCAAAGTCAGCTCCGGTCTCGGCGCAGGCCTGCCGCACAGTGTGCTGGTGGTGCCGACCAGCGATGATGATCGGGTCAACGGTGTGATCGAACTGGGCTTCCTGCGTCCGCTGTCCGAGCGCGACATCGAACTGCTGGAACTGATTGCCGGCAACATCGGCACCTCGATCGAAGCGGCGCGTTACCGTCAGCGCTTGCAGGAAGTGCTCGCCGAAACCCAGCAGCTCAATGAAGAGCTGCAAGTGCAGCAGGAAGAGCTGAAGACTGCCAACGAAGAGCTGGAAGAACAGTCGCGGATTCTCAAGGAATCCCAGGCGCATCTGGAAACCCAGCAAGTGGAGCTGGAGCAGACCAACGAGCAGCTCGCCGAACAGCGCGATGCCATGGACAAGAAAAACACCGAGCTGAATCAGGCGCAGATCCAGCTCGAAGAGCGTGCCGAAGAGCTGCAACGCTCGAGCAAGTACAAGTCCGAATTCCTCGCCAACATGTCCCACGAACTGCGCACGCCGCTCAACAGTTCGCTGATTCTGGCCAAGCTGCTGGCGGAGAACCCGCAGCAGAATCTGTCGGCGGAACAGGTCAAGTTTGCCGAATCGATCTATTCGGCCGGCAACGATCTGCTCAACCTGATCAACGACATTCTCGACATTTCCAAAGTTGAAGCCGGGAAACTCGAAGTGATCGCCGAAAACACCCGCGTCGATCGTCTGGTCGACGGCTTGCGCTCAATGTTCGAACCGTTGGCGGCGGACAAGAAACTGGCGTTCAGCGTCGAGGTTCAGCCGGACGCACCGGGCTTGCTGTTCACCGACCGTCAGCGTCTGGAGCAGGTCATCAAGAACCTGCTGTCCAACGCTATCAAGTTCACTGAGCACGGCGCCGTCAGCCTGAGCATCACCGCGCAGCCGAACGATCACATCGCCTTCAGCGTCAAGGATTCCGGGATCGGTATCGCCGCGGATCAGCAGGAAAGTATCTTCGAGGCGTTCCGTCAGGCGGATGGCACCACCAATCGCAAGTACGGCGGCACCGGCCTGGGCCTGTCGATCTCGCGGGATCTGGCAACGTTGCTTGGCGGTTCGATCAGCGTCGACAGCGTGCCGGGGCAGGGCAGCACGTTTACGCTGGTGTTGCCGCGTCAGTATCACGAATTCGGTGAGACGCCTGCCGCGCCGCTGACCTTTCACCCGGCACCTGTGACGCCTGCGCCAGTTGCTGTTGCGGCTCCGCTCGCATCGGCGATTCCGGCAGTCATCCCGCGCTTTGCCGACGATCGCGACAAGGCACCGTTCGCCACCCGCTGCATTCTGGTGGTGGAGGACGAACCGAACTTCGCCCGTATCCTCTATGACCTGGCCCATGAGTTGGGCTACATGTGTCTGGTCGCCCACGGCGCTGACGAAGGTTACGACCTGGCGCGCGAATTCGTGCCGGATGCGATCCTGCTCGACATGCGCCTGCCGGATCATTCCGGTCTGACCGTGCTGCAACGCCTGAAAGAACGCGCCGAAACCCGGCACATTCCAGTGCACGTGATTTCCGTGGAAGACCGCGTCGAAGCGGCCATGCACATGGGCGCGATCGGCTACGCAGTGAAGCCGACCACCCGCGAAGAGCTCAAGGACGTATTCGCCCGCCTTGAGGCCAAGCTGACGCAGAAGGTCAAACGCGTGCTGCTGGTCGAAGATGACGATCTGCAACGCGAAAGCATCGCGCGGCTGATTGGCGACGAAGACATCGAAATCACTGCCGTCGGCCTGGCCCAGGACGCCCTGGAATTGCTGCGCACGACCATCTACGACTGCATGGTCATCGACCTCAAGCTGCCGGACATGCTCGGCAACGATCTGCTCAAGCGCATGTCCACCGAGGACATCTGCTCGTTCCCGCCGGTCATTGTCTACACCGGACGCAACCTGACCCGCGATGAAGAGGCCGAACTGCGCAAGTATTCGCGCTCGATCATCATCAAGGGCGCACGCTCCCCGGAGCGGTTGCTCGACGAGGTCACACTCTTTCTGCACAAAGTCGAATCGCAGCTGTCCCATGAACGGCAGAAGATGCTCAAGACCGCGCGCAGCCGCGACAAGGTCTTTGAAGGTCGTAAAGTGCTGCTGGTGGACGACGATGTGCGCAACATCTTCGCCCTGACCAGCGCGCTTGAACACAAAGGCGCAGTCGTGGTGATCGGCCGTAATGGCCGCGAAGCGATTGAGAAACTTCATGAAGTCGAGGACATCGACCTGGTGCTAATGGACGTGATGATGCCGGAAATGGATGGCTTCGAAGCCACCATGGAAATCCGCAAGGATCCGCGCTGGCGCAAGCTGCCGATCATCGCGGTGACGGCCAAGGCCATGAAGGACGATCAGGAGCGCTGCCTGCAAGCGGGCGCCAACGATTACCTGGCCAAGCCCATCGACCTTGATCGTCTGTTCTCGCTGATACGTGTGTGGTTACCGAAAATGGAACGCATCTAGTGGAACGCAGCAGTTCAGCCGAGCGCAACAGCGAAATCGAATTACGCTTGTTGATCGAGGCGATTTACCTGAAATACAGCTACGACTTTCGCGACTACTCCGGCGCTTCGATCAAGCGCCGGGTGCAGCACGCGCTGAGTCAGTTCGAGTGCGCGACCATCTCGGCCCTGCAAGAAAAAGTCCTGCACGACCCGACCGCGTTCATGCAGCTGCTGCAACTGCTGACGATCCCGGTCAGCGAGATGTTCCGCGATCCGTCGCACTTCCTGGCCATCCGCAACGAAGTGGTGCCGCTGCTGCGCACCTATCCGTCGCTGAAGATCTGGATTGCCGGCTGCAGCACGGGCGAGGAGGTCTATTCGATGGCGATTCTGTTGCGCGAGGAAGGCCTGCTCGACCGCACGATCATCTACGCCACCGACATCAACCCGCGCTCGCTGGAGAAGGCCAAGCAAGGGATTTTCTCCATGGAAAACGTCCGCGCCTACACTGCCAACTATCAGCAGGCCGGCGGTCAGCGCTCATTTGCCGATTACTACACGGCAGCCTACGGCTACGCGATTTTCGACAAGAGCCTGTGCGAGAACGTGACGTTCGCCGACCACAGCCTGGCCACCGATAGCGTGTTCTCCGAAACCCAGTTGATTTCCTGCCGCAATGTGCTGATCTACTTCAACAAGAAGCTGCAGGACCGGGCGTTCGGGCTGTTCCATGAATCGTTGTCGCATCGCGGCTTTCTGGTGCTGGGCAGCAAGGAAACCCTGGATTTTTCCAACTATTCGAACCAGTTCGAGGCGTTGGTCAAACAAGAACGGATCTACCGCAAATCATGAACGACACCCCGAGCCTGCCTCGCATCGAGGCCGTCGTGATCGGCGCCTCCGCAGGCGGTGTCGAGGCGTTGCTGACCCTGCTCGGGCCATTGCGCAAAGGCTATGTGCTGCCGATCATCATCGTTCTGCATCTGCCGGAAGAGCGCCGCAGTCATCTGGCCGAAGTGTTCTCCCGCCGTGTGGCGATGCCGGTCAAGGAAGCTGAAGACAAGCAGGACATTGAAGCCGGCACGGTGTATTTCGCCACGCCCGGTTATCACTTGTCGGTTGAAGCGGATCGCAGCCTGTCGCTGAGCCTGGAGGACCGCGTACATCATTCGCGGCCTTCGATCGACTACCTGTTTGAATCCGCCGCTGATGTTTACGGTGAGACACTCGCCGCCGTCCTGCTGACCGGCGCCAATCACGATGGCGCGCGCGGGCTGGCCTGCGTCAAGCGCTGCGGCGGCCTGACCATTGTTCAAGACCCCGATGATGCACAAGTCGCCACCATGCCCCAGGCTGCACTGAACGTTCTGCAGCCGGATCATGTCCTACCCATTCACGGCATCGGCCGTCTGCTAGTCGAGCTGGAACGAATCGCATGCTGAGTAATATCCAAGCCAAACTGTTGATCGTTGACGATCTGCCAGAAAACCTGCTGGCGCTGGAAGCGCTGATCAAGCGCGAGGATCGCACGGTCTACAAGGCTCTGTCGGCGGACGAAGCACTGTCGCTGTTGCTGCAACACGAATTCGCCATGGCCATTCTCGATGTGCAGATGCCGGGCATGAACGGCTTCGAACTGGCCGAGTTGATGCGCGGCACCGAGAAGACCAAGAACATTCCGATCATTTTCGTCAGCGCCGCTGGCCGTGAACTCAACTACGCGTTCAAGGGCTACGAAAGCGGTGCGGTGGACTTCCTGCACAAGCCGCTGGACATTCATGCGGTGAAGAGCAAGGTCAACGTTTTCGTTGATCTGTATCGCCAGAGCAAGGCCATGAAACAGCAGGTCGAGGCGCTGGAGCAGGCCCGACGCGAGCAGGAAGCGCTGCTGCAACAGCTGCAAAGCACGCAGCTTGAGCTGGAACAAGCGGTGCGCATGCGCGATGACTTCATGTCCATCGTTGCCCACGAGGTGCGCACGCCACTCAACGGCCTGATCCTCGAAACCCAGCTGCGCAAGATGCATCTGGCGCGGGACAACGCCGCGGCGTTCACCCTCGACAAGATGCAGGCGATGGTCGACCGCGATGAGCGACAGATCAAAAGCCTGATTCGCCTGATCGAAGACATGCTCGATGTCTCGCGAATCCGCACCGGCAAATTGTCGATCCGCCCGAGTCGTTTCGATCTGGTGCAACTGGTCAGCAATCTGCTGCAGAACTTTGCTCCGCAAATGGAAGCGGCAGAGACCAGTGTGTCCTTTGAAGCGCCCGTGCCGGTCGAAGGTTGCTGGGACGAGTTCCGCATCGAGCAAGTGGTGTCCAATCTGCTGACCAACGCTTTGCGTTATGGTGGTCGCAGCCCGATTCAGGTGCGCGTCTATCGCGAAGGCGAGGAGGCGCGGGTCGAAGTTCAGGACCACGGCATCGGCATCAGCGCCGAGAACCAGAAGCGTATTTTTCAGCAGTTCGAACGGGTGTCCGCCAAGACGGTGGTGGCCGGGCTCGGGCTGGGTCTGTTCATTTCCGAGCAGATCGTCGCCGCCCATGGCGGCTCCATCGTCGTCGAGAGTGAAATCAACGAAGGCGCCCTGTTTCGCGTTTGTCTGCCGATCCAGGAAAACGGCATATCCGACGCAACCTCTGAGTGACCACACGGTCGTATCAGCAGCTATTGACCGAACAAAGGCTTCCCATGAGCGTAGATGCGCAAGATGTAGTACTCGTCGTCGAAGACGAACCGGTTATCTTGATGGTCCTGACGGATTACCTGTCAGGGCAGGGCTATCGCGTGTTGCAAGCGGAAAATGGCGAGCAGGCTTTCGAGATCCTCGCCAGCAAACCTCACCTGGACATGCTGATTACCGATTTTCGCCTGCCGGGCGGGATCTCCGGCGTGCAGATTGCCGAGCCAGCGGTGAAATTGCGACCGGACCTGAAAGTGATTTTCATCAGCGGCTACCCGCAGGAAATCCGTGAAACCGGCAGCCCGATCACCAGCAAGGCACCGATCCTGGAAAAACCGTTCGATCTGGATGTGTTGCAGGAAAAGATTCAGGAATTGCTGGCCTGATTGTCATGCAGGAGCTGCCGAGCCTTCGGCAGCTCCTGTTCATCAGCTATTGATCATCTCGCGCACCTTGGCGGTGAGCAGATCAAAGGTGAAGGGCTTGGTGATCATCTGCATCCCCGAGTCGAGGAAGCCACCGCGCACCGCCGCGTGCTCGGCATAACCGGTGATGAACAACACTTTCAGACCTGGGCGATATTGCCGACCAACCTCCGCCAGTTGACGACCGTTCATCCCCGGCAGACCAACGTCACTGATGAGCAAATCAATACGTTGCGTCGAATTTAGAATCGGCATGGCGCCGTCGGCATCACCGGCTTCAACGAAGGCATAACCCAACTCGCTGAGCACGGCGCTGACCAACACGCGCACTGCCGGATCGTCTTCGACGATGAGTACGGTTTCGCCATCCATCGCATACGGAGCCTGCTGCGAATCCGAGACGGGAACTTCCACTTCTTCACCACGGAAACGCGGCAGGTAGAGTTTCACCGTGGTGCCTTGATCGACTTCACTGTCGATCGACACATGCCCGCGTGATTGCTTGCTGAAGCCATAGATCATCGACAGTCCGAGGCCGGTGCCCTGGCCGATCGGCTTGGTCGTAAAAAACGGATCGAACGCACGGCTGACCACGCTCTGCGGCATGCCGCTGCCATTGTCAGTGACGCTGAGCATCACGTAATCGCCCGGCTCCAGATTGCTGTAAGCGGCAGTGAAGTCGCGATGCAGCACCTGATTGCTGGTTTCCACCACCAGTTTGCCACCCTCGGGCATCGCATCGCGGGCATTGATTACCAGGTTGAGCAGGGCGCTCTCGAGTTGATTGGGATCGGCCTCGGCAACCCAGAGGTTGTCGTCCAGGCGCATTTCCAGATGAATGCTTTCATTGAGGCTGCGTTGCAGCAGCTCGCCCATCGACAGCACCAGCGTGTTCATTTGCACGGCTTTCGGGTCGAGGGATTGCCGGCGGGAGAACGCCAACAAGCGGTGAGTCAGGCCGGCGGCGCGGTTGGCGGAGGTCACGCCTAGATCGATCAGACTGTCGAGGTCTTCGGTGCGGCCTCGGGCCAGACGTCGGCGCAGCAGTTCCAGGCTACCGATGATGCCGGTGAGCATATTGTTGAAGTCGTGAGCAATGCCGCCCGTAAGTTGGCCGACCGCTTCCATTTTCTGCGATTGGCGCAGCGCTTCTTCGTTGTGGCGAAGCTGTGCGGTGCGCTCTTCAACCTGTTGCTCGAGGGTTTCCAGAGTCGATTGCAGGCGTCGTTCGCTTTCACTCAGGTCGATCAGCCGATCGCGCGCTTCATATTGTCGTCGACGCCCACGCAGGGCGGCAGAGACCAGACTGACCAGTGTCGCGGGATGGAAGGGGCGCTCGAGAAAAGTCACGTTGCCGAGCAGGGTGCTCAGGCGCGACGGCGGCCCTTGTTCATCGCCGCCATGATGAGTCAGCAGCACGATGGGCATGTCCGACCAGGCGGGCTGCTGGTCAAGGTAGGCGATAAGCCCTTCCAGTTCCGGTCCGCGCAGCGCTTCAGCAGCAATCAGCAGCAACCCGGCGCCGACCTCCAGTTCCGTGCACAGAGCGCCGAGATTCGGCGCCACCATGCCGCCGTAACCGGCTTCGTTGAGAATCATCAACGCGATCTGGCTGTCACGACCCATGGGCGCCAGCACCAGCACCCGCTCGGCCAACGGCGTGTTGACCGTCACAAGCTTTCATCCTCAAGCAATGGATTGCTCGCTCCCATGTAGGTCGGCACGCCACGCAGCACGCCCTGGAAGGACTCCAGCGGTTGGCCGATGGTCATGCCACGCGAGGAGATCCGGTATTCACGGATGGTCGATTCGTGGTTGCCGGTACGTTTCTTGATAATCGAGATCGCCCGGCGGACTTTGCCGAGGGCTTCGAAGTAGCGCAACAGAATCACCGTGTCCGCCAGGTAAGTGATGTCGACCGGCGCCTGCATATCGCCCACCAGACCGTGCTGGGCGACCGTCATGAAAGTCGCCGCGCCTTTGCGGTTAAGGTACAGCAGCAGCTCGTGCATGTGCAGCACCAGCGCGTTTTCTTCCGGCATCGCCGCTTGATAGCCGTTAATGCTGTCGATCACCACGGTTTTGATACCCAGCTCATCGACGCAACGACGCACGCGATGGGACAACTCACCGGGAGACAATTCGGCGGCGTCTACTTGTTCGATCAGCAGATTACCGGTGGCCTGCAAGGCTTTGAGGTCGATGCCGAGATGACGCATGCGTTCGAACAGCAGGCCCAGCTCTTCATCGAAAATGAACAGCGCGGCTTTTTCGCCTCGGGCCACCGCTGCGGCGGCGAAGATCATCGAAATCATCGATTTGCCGGTACCGGCCGGGCCGAGAATCAGCGTGCTGGAGCCGGTCTCGATGCCGCCGCCGAGCAGGGCGTCCATTTGCGGGATGCCGCTGGAAAGCTGCAGACGTGGGTAGTCGCCGCGATGTTCCGCCGCTACCAGGCGTGGGAAAACATGGACGCCGTCGCCCATGATGGTGAAATCGTGGAAACCGCCACGGTATTTCTGCCCGCGATATTTGACCACTCGTACGCGACGACGCTCGGCGCCGTAGCTTGGCGTCAGCTCTTCAAGGCGAATCACGCCGTGGGCGACACTGTGCACGGTCTTGTCGAGGGATTCGGTGGTCAGGTCATCGAGCAGCAGGACGGTGGCGTCGTAGCGCACAAAGTAGTGCTTGATCGCCAGAATCTGCCGACGATAGCGCAACGAGCTCTGCGCCAGCAAACGGATCTCCGAAAGGCTGTCGAGCACTACGCGGGTCGGTTTGAAGCGTTCGACCACTTCGAAAATCTGCCTGGTCGCCTCGCCCAGTTCAAGGTCCGAGGAATACAGCAGGCTTTGCTGGTGTTCGGCATTGAGCAGGCTTTCCGGCGGTGTCAGCTCGAAGATCTTGATGTTTTCGTTCAGCTCCCAGCCGTGGGAGAGCGCACCTTGACGCAGTTCTTTCTCGGTTTCCGAGAGAGTGATGTACAAGCAACGTTCCCCGGCCAGCGCACCGGCGCGGAGGAAATGCAAAGCCACGGTGGTTTTGCCGGTTCCGGGTTCCCCCTCGAGCAAAAACACATGGCCGCGAGACAGGCCACCGGCAAGGATGTCATCCAGACCTACAATGCCGACGGCGGCCTTTGCACTGATCAACTCGTTTGATGTAGTCAAAAAACGCCCTCTTATGACTAGGGTAATCCGGCGGCTGGCTTAAGTGAGCCGCCTGAATAACTTGACCTCAGGGCATGTTCACGGTTCCGCTTTTTCTTTCGACAGGTGGTTGATTGCACCCGCTTTACCTTGATTAAAGACCCTGTTGCAGGGCCGGGTCGTCCGGATTCAGCTGCTCCAGTTGCGCCAGCAGGATCTGCACATTCTGCAATTGGCCGCTTTCCTTCCAATAGTTGATCAACAGCACTCGCGCCTTGCGGTCGGCGGGGTGGCGCTGAACGATTTCCTGCAGTTGTTTCTGCGCCGCTTCCAGTTCTTCCGCGCTGTGCAGAGTGGTGGCGAGGTCGTAGCGATAATCCTTGTTGTCCGGTTCCAGCTCGACCGCTTTGGACAGGCCGAGCAGGGCATATTCGCGCTGGCCGTGGTGCAGCAGCCACAGGCCGAGGGCATGTTGCAGATAGGCCGAATCGGGCTGCGCCTTGAGTTGGCGGGCGAGCAACTGGCGGGCGGCATCGCTCTGGCCCTGGCGGTCGAGCACATCGATCTGCATGACCAGCGCCGCCAGGTTGCCCGGTTCCAGGCGCAACGTGTTGTCCAGCGCTTGCTGTGCCTGTTTGTATTCGGCGTTATGAATATAGAGACGTGCCAGTTGCGCATAGTTGGCGGCGCTTTCCGGCTGGCTTTCCAAGGTCTGTTGCCAGCCGTCGATGGCCTGCTGTAGCGGTGCGAAATACAGGCCGAGCTCGTCCGGGGCCAGGCCGAGCAGGGCATTGATCGCGGCGAAACGGACAGTTTGTTCTTCATCATCGAGCAACGGTCCTAGCAGCAGACTGCGCTGCCCGCCGGGCACCAGACCGACGATGCTT
The DNA here is from genome assembly GCF_979253165.1 of Pseudomonas sp. AC083. Classification (NCBI taxonomy): domain Bacteria; kingdom Pseudomonadati; phylum Pseudomonadota; class Gammaproteobacteria; order Pseudomonadales; family Pseudomonadaceae; genus Pseudomonas; species Pseudomonas sp. AC083. Next base: position 548,230 of record NZ_CEEDDH010000001.1, on the reverse strand, counting down.
TTGATCGCTGCGACGCGCACTTGCGGCGCTTCGTGATGCAAGTCGATGTCCGCCAGCTTCAACGCCTGCGGACTGGGGTAATTGGGCAGCTCGCCATGCAGCCAGACCCGGCGCTTGACCGAGATGTCCGGGCGGCCCAATTGCTGGTACAACTGGCGCGCCGCTCCGGGCTCACCGGTGCGCGCGGCGTTCAGCGCTTCGCTGTAGCCATGTTTGATAGCATCGGGGATGGTCGGAGTGCTGCTGCGCCAGGACAGCCAGACGACGCCGAGGATCAGTACGAGGCCTAGGCCGATCAGCAGGTTGCGGCGGGACTGAGTCATGCGGGTTTCCGAAAGCTTCGAACTTGAGCAGAGCGGCAAGCTTCGTTCAGCTTGGCGCGTGAGTCAAACCGTTGCCAGCGAATCGTCCTACAACACGTGTCGACTGTGAAATCCGTCAGGCTTTTGCTGCAATGTCTAAGCTTGCAGAAGTCGTTTTAAAGAGAGTGCCCATGTCTGCGCTGTACACCTATTTCAAGGCTTTGATCCAGCCCGGTCAGGCTGTTCTGCTGTTTGCCCTGCGGACCATCGCCGCCGGGCTGTTGACCCTCTATCTGGCGTTCATCTTCGATCTCGAACAGCCGAAGTGGTCAATCATGGCCGTGGTGATCGTCAGCCAGCCACTGGCAGGGATGGCACTGGCGCGCAGTTTCGGCCAGGTGATCGGCACCACCGTGGGTGCCGCGGTGGCGGTGCTGATCATGGCGATTTTCCCTCAGGCGCCGCTGCCGTTCATCACGACATTGGCGTTGTGGCTGGCGCTGTGCACGGCGGGCGGCACCTTGCTGCGCTACACCAGTTCCCAGGCGTTCGTGCTCAGTGGTTACACCGCTGTGGTCGTAGCTTTACTGGCGATTCCGGATCAGGACGGCACCTTTCTGCTGGCGGTCACCCGCGTCACCGAAACCCTGTTGGCGGTTGCCTGTGTCTGTGTGGTCAGTTTGCTGACGGCCCGGCCTGAAGCCGTCGCCAAGGGCTATTTCGCCAAAATCGATCAGGTCATAAAACTGGCGGCCAGCCACGCTGCCGAGGTGCTTCGTACGGAAGAAAGCGAAGCCGATTTCCAGCGTCGGCAGATGCAGCTGCTCGGTGAGATCAGCGCACTGGAAGGTTTGCGACGTCATTTGTATTTCGATGCTCCACGTTTGCGCAGTGCCGACAACCTGGTATTGCTGCTCGGCAATCAACTGATGCTGCTGACCTCGCGACTGACCGCGCTGCGTCATCAGCGTGAATTGCTCATCGAACGCTGGGAGGGCGATCTGCCGCTGGAGGTCCAGCAGCTGCGTGCCGAGGAACTGGCGTTGCTTGAGCAGCTGGCGCAACAGGGCCGCGCGCTGTCTGGTGCCGATCGGCAGCGTTTCGTCACCTTGCAGCAACAGTTCGAAGCGTTGGCGTACAAGGCCGAGCAGCAGACCGAGAACATGAGCGCGACCCTGCGTTCATTGGCTTGGGCGCTGCGTTGGGAGCAGGCGCGCCTGTTGCAGCAACTTGAGCAGATCCTCGAACTGAGCGACGCGATTCAGGAAGGGCGCCCGGCCAGTTGCCTGTATCGCGGCCAGAGCAGTCCTTTGCATCTGGATTTCACCTTGGCTTCGATGAATGCGATCCGTGCCTTTACCGCGCTGTTGGTCAGCGGGTTGATCTGGATCGAAACGGCGTGGGATGGCGCGCGCGGCGGGATGATTCTGGTGGGGATTCTTTGCTCGCTGATGGCGACTTTTCCGCGTCCGCTGATGGCTGCGCAAAGCTATGCACGAGGCTTGGGCCTGGCGCTTGTGGTGTCGGCGTTCTACCAGTTCATGCTGGTGCCGGCGATCAGTGATTTCGAGCTGCTGGCCTTGCTGCTGGCGCCGCTGCTGTATGCCATTGCCGTGGGCATTTCCAGTCCGGCCACCGCCGGTATCGGCATGGGCCTTGGGCTGTCCAGTTTTCTCATGCTCGGACCGCAAAATACCGGCACTCGGCAGAACACGGCGATTCAATGGTTCGAATTCGCCGGCGCCTACGTCAGCGCAGCGATGCTGGCCCTGATCGTTTATGCGCTGATCTTCCCGTTCCGCCCGGCCTTGCGCATCCGCCGCCTGTACGGCGAAGCGCGGGAGCAGGTGTACCAACTGAGCAAAATGCCTGCGACCGATGAACAACAATTCGCTTTCGAGAGTCGGATGACCGATCGCCTGACCAGCATGCTCGGCCTGCTGCCAGCGGCGAACGATCGTGCCATGCAGCGCTTGTATGAAATCAGCCTGGCTTGCGTGGCCTTGGGCGTGGCCATGCATCAGCTGCGGCAGCAGGCGCAGAACAATGGGTTGCTCACCGATGCGTTCGGCCAACGCCTGGCGTCGGCGTTGCGCAAGACTGGTCGTTTGGTTGCCGGTCGCGACGATGTCCAGCTCGCGGCGCTGCTGGCCACGTTGCACCAGCTCGGAGACGAGCTGGACGAGCTGCACGCCTCAAGTCATGAACATCTTTGGTCGGTGTTTCGCATGCGTGTGGCGCTGCTGATTGTGGTGTCGTTCCTCGACCGGCACGGCGAACATTTGCAACCTCAAGCACTGGAAGGAGAACCGCAACTTGCCCATTGATTTTGAGATTGGCGGGGTTTATCTGCCGCCGATTGCCCAGGCACTGTTACTGGCGATTCCGATTTTCATGTTGCTGGACTGGTGTCTGCGGCGCCTCGGCGTGCTGCGCCTGGTGTGGCATGAAGCACTGTTCGAAGGCGCGCTGTATGCCTGTGTCTGCGCCACGCTGATTCTGTTGATGGGAGCCTGATGTCTTGAAAGCACTAGTTGCACGAATGATGACCGTGGCAGTGGTGATCCTGGCGATCGTCCTCGGCTGGTTCGCCTGGGAGTATTACACCCGCGCGCCGTGGACACGGGATGCTCGGGTGAGGGCGGATGTGGTGACGCTGTCGGCGGATGTTTCGGGGCGAATCGTCAAACTGGCAGTGCAGGACAACCAGCATGTCGACAAGGGCCAATTGTTGCTGGAGATCGATCCGGCGCGCTATCAACTGGCGGTCGAGCATGCCCGGCGTTCGGTGGAAGTGTCCAAGGCCTCGCTGGGGCAATCGCAAGCGGCAATCGTCGCCAGTGAAGCGTTGCTAAAACAGCGTCAGAGCGAGGAGCGCCGCCGCCGTACGCTGAAGCAGGGCTTCGCCATTTCCGGTGAAGAATGGGAGAAGGCCAGCACCGACGTGGCGGTTGCCCAGGCGGATCTGTTGCGCAATCAGGCCAACTTCGGTTTGGCTGAAGCCAATGTACAGCTGGCAATTGCCGCGCTGACCCAGGCCGAACTGGACTTGCAGCGTACCCGCGTCGAATCGCCGGTCAGCGGTTATGTCACTAACCTGCTGACCCGCCAAGGTGATTACGCGCAGGCGGGTGGGGCACTGCTGGCGCTGGTCGACAGCGATTCGTTCTACGTCAGCGGCTATTTCGAAGAAACCAAGCTGCCACGAATCGCGGAGGGCGACCGGGTACGCATTCAATTGATGAGCGGTGAGCGTTTCGGCGGCACGGTAGAAAGCATCGCCTTCGCCATCGCCGACCGCGAAAACGCACCGGGAAGCCGCCTGCTGGCGAACATCAACCCGAGTTACACCTGGGTGAAACTGGCACAACGGGTGCCGGTGCGTATCGGCATCGATGGCGACTTTGCCGGCAAGCATCGCCTGCGCGCCGGTACGACCGCCACCGTCACCGTCCTGGAACCCTGATCCCCTGTAGATACTCTGTTGATCGTTCCCGCTCCGCGTGGGAATGCAGCCCGTGACGCTCCGCGTCACTGGACGCGGAGCGTCCCTTGAGGCATTCCCACGCGGAGCGTGGGAACGATCAACAAGAAACCTTGTGCTGCACAAAGGCATAAAAAAACCCCGCGACCGAATGATACGCGGGGCAAAGAAATTGGTTGGTTGCGGCCAACCAAAGGAGCTCTTTAACAATCTTTACTTGCTGGCAACTGTCTCCGGTTGCCAGCCGCCGCCGAGGGCCTTGTAGATCGCGACGATGCCGCGATACAGCTCGACTTCGGCCTGGGCCTGAGTGTCTTCGGCGTTCAGTCGCTCACGCTGGGCGTCGAGCAGGACGAGGAAATCGGTGGTGCCTTCGCGGTAGCGGATTTCCGCCAGGTCAGCAGCCTTGCGACTCGATTCGCTCTGACGGATCAGCGAGATCAGACGTTGCTGACGCTTGCCGTAATCGCTGAAGGCGTTTTCCGATTCTTCCAGCGCCAGCAGCACCTGTTGCTCGTAGTTGGCCAGTGCGCCTTCGGCGTCAGCATCGGCGCCGCGCAAACGGGCGCGAACGCTGCCGAGGTCAAACGCCGCCCAAGTGATGCTTGGGCCGAGCGCCCAGGCGTTGGCCGCCGAGGAACCGATCTGCGAACCGCGCCCGGCGGTCCAGCCGAGGAAGCCGCTGAGGCTGACCCGGGGGAACAGGTCGGCTTTGGCCACGCCGATGCGCGCAGTGGCCGAAGCCAATTGCCGCTCGGCGCTGAGGATGTCCGGACGACGTTGCAGCAGTTCACCCGGATCACCGATCGGCAGCGCCTTGGCGATGGCCGGCAGGTCTTTAGGGCTCAGGTCGACGGTCAGCTTGTCCGGGCGTTCGCCGAGCAGGGTGGCGATACGGTTTTTCTGCCGAACCTGTTCCGCCTGCAACTGCGGCACGGAGGCTTCGACGTTGGCCAGACGCGCATCGGCGCGCTCGACATCAAGCTGATCACCGACACCGGCGTCACGCAGGCTGATGGTGATCTTGCGCGACTCCTGCTGGTTGTTGAGGTTGGCCACGGCGATTTTTTCCCGCAGCTGGGCGCCGCGCAGTTGACCGTAGGCATCGACCAATTCGGCAATCATGGTGACTTGCAGCTGATACAGATCGGCTTCGGCGGCTTGCTGGTCGGCATCACTGGCTTCCAGATTGCGCTGGATGCGGCCGAACAGGTCCAGCTCCCAGGCCATGTCCAGACCGAGATCATAACGTTCGCTATTGACCCGGTCGGTGGTCTGGCCGGGAATCTGGCCTTTGCCCAGGTCACTGCTGGCGCGGCTGGTGATGGTCGGCATCGCGTCATTGCTGGCGTCGTCGCGGATCGCCCGGGCGGCTTTCCAGCGGGCGAACGCCACGCGCAGTTCACGGTTGCCTTGCAGCGACTGGCTCACCAACTGGTTCAGGGTCGGATCGTCGAATTGCTGCCACCAGATGCCTTCGAATTTCGAACGGTCGAAGTTCTTTTGCCCGGCGGCGCCATCGGTGGCGGTCGTGATGTTGGCCGCCTCCGTGGCTGGGGTCTTGTAGTCGGGGCCGACGGCGCAGGCGCTGAGGGCCAGCACCAGCAGACTCGGCAGGAAGACTTTCAGACTCATTGTTGCGCCTCCAATTGCAGGGCTTTGGCTGCTTTGCGCTGCTCGCCGCGTTCGACAAAGTTACGGATCAGTACATAGAACACTGGCGTCAGCAGCAGACCGAAGAAGGTCACCCCGAGCATCCCGGAGAACACCGCCACACCCATGGCGTGACGCATCTCGGCACCGGCACCGCTGGAGAACACCAGTGGCACCACGCCCATGATGAACGCGAACGAGGTCATCAGGATCGGCCGCAGACGCAGGCGGCAGGCTTCCAGCACCGCTGCGAGCGGGTCGAGGCCTTCTTCCTGTTTATCCTTGGCGAACTCGACGATCAGAATCGCGTTTTTACAGGCAAGTCCCACCAGTACGATCAAGCCGATCTGGGTGAAGATGTTGTTGTCACCGCCGGAGATGATCACACCGGTAATGGCCGACAGCAGGGTCATCGGTACGATCAGGATCACCGCCAGTGGCAGGCTCCAGCTTTCGTATTGTGCGGCGAGCACCAGGAACGCCAGCAGTACGCAGAGCGGGAACACGAACAGCGCGGTGTTGCCGGACAGAATCTGCTGGTAGGTCAGGTCGGTCCATTCGTAGGTCATGCCGTTCGGAAGTTCTTCCTTGAGCAGTTTCTCGATGGCTTTTTCCGCCTGGCCAGAGCTGTAGCCCGGGGCTGCGGCACCGTTGATTTCAGCGGTGATGAAGCCGTTGTAGTGCATCACGCGATCCGGTCCCGAGGTGTCGCTGACCTTGATGAAGGTCGCCAGCGGGATCATCTCGCCTTTGTTGTTGCGTACTTTCAACTGACCGATCTGGTCGGATTCGAGGCGGAACTGCTGTTCGGCCTGAACGTTGACCTGATAGGTGCGCCCGAAGCGATTGAAGTCGTTGGCATACAGCGAGCCCAGATAGATCTGCAGGGTGTCGAAGATGTCGCTGACGGCCACGCCATGGGTCTTGGCTTTTTCGCGGTCGATGGCGGCATCGACCTGCGGCACATTCACCGTGTAGCTGGTAAACAGGCCAGCCAGTTCCGGCACGTTGTGGCTCTTGTTGATGATGTTCATGGTTTCTTTGTACAGCTCGTCGTAGCCGAGGTTGCCCCGGTCTTCGATCTGCAGGCGGAAACCACCAATGGTGCCCAGGCCTTGTACCGGCGGTGGCGGGAAGATCGCCATGTACGCTTCCTGAATGTTCGCGTACTGGCCGTTCAAGGCACCGGCAATCGCACCGGCGGACATGCTCGGGTCTTTACGCTCGTCGAACGGTTTCAGCGTCACGAAGACGATGCCGGCGTTCGGGCTGTTGGTGAAACCGTTGATCGACAGGCCCGGGAACGCTACGGCGCTTTCCACGCCCGGCTGTTTCAGCGCGAGGTCGGACATGCGCTTGATCACGTCTTCGGTGCGATCCAGGCTCGCGGCATCCGGCAATTGCGCGAAGGCCACCAGGTATTGCTTGTCCTGGCCGGGTACGAAACCGGTCGGCGTGCTGGAGAAACCGAAGAAGGTCAGCACCATCAGGCCTGCATACACGAGCAGGGCGATGCCGCTGCTGCGGATGACCCGGCGCACGGTGCCGACGTAGCCATGACTGGCACGGTCGAAGAAACGGTTGAACGGACGGAACAGCCAGCCACCGAAGATCCTGTCGAGCACTTTCGAGAAGCGGTCTTTCGGCGCGTCGTGACTTTTCAGCAACACAGCAGCCAGTGCTGGCGACAAGGTCAGCGAGTTGAATGCCGAGATCACTGTCGAGATCGCGATGGTCAGTGCGAACTGTTTGTAGAACTGCCCGGTGAGGCCGGAAATGAATGCCGCCGGAATGAACACGGCACACAGCACCAGTGCCGTGGCCACGATCGGCCCGGTCACTTCACGCATGGCGCGCTTGGTCGCTTCGACCGGCGTCAGTCCGAGTTCGATGTTCCGTTCGACGTTCTCCACCACGACGATGGCGTCGTCCACCACGATACCGATGGCCAGCACCAAGCCGAACAGCGATAGGGCGTTGAGCGAGAAGCCGAACAGGTGCATGACCGCAAACGTACCGATCAAGGATACCGGCACTGCCACCAACGGAATGATCGAGGCGCGCCAGGTCTGCAGGAACAGAATCACCACCAGCACCACGAGGATCAGCGCTTCGAACAGGGTGTGCACCACCGCCTCGATCGAACCACGAACGAAGATCGTCGGGTCATACACGATGCTGTAGTCCATGCCCTGCGGGAAGCCTTTCTTCAGCTCTTCCATCTTGCCGCGCACTTCGTTGGAAATGTCGATGGCGTTGGAGCCGGGACGCTGGAAGATCGGGATCGCCACCGCCGGCTGATTGTTCAGCAGCGAGCGCAAGGCGTATTGGCTGGAACCCAGTTCAATGCGCGCGATGTCCTTCAGGCGAGTGATCTCACCGTCGTCGCCTGCACGAATGACGATGTTCTCGAACTCTTCTTCGGAAACCAGACGGCCCTGAGTGTTGACCGACAGCTGGAAGCTTTGCGCGGTCGGGGCAGGGGGCGCGCCCAGTTGACCGGCGGCGACCTGACGGTTCTGCTCGCGAATCGCGGTCACCACATCGGTCGCGGTCAGATTGCGCGAAGCGGTCTTGTTCGGATCAAGCCAGACGCGCAGCGAGTAGTCGCCCATACCAAACAACTGCACGTCACCGACACCACCCAGGCGAGCCAGCTCATCCTTGATGTTGAGGATTGCGTAGTTGGACAGGTAGAGCATGTCGTAGCGCTTGTCCGGTGAGGTCAAGTGCACAACCATGGTCAGGTCGGGCGAAGCCTTGTCGACAGTGATACCGATGCGCGTCACTTCCTCGGGAAGCTTCGGCTCGGTCCGGGTCACCCGGTTCTGCACCTGCACCTGCGCGTTGTCCAGGTCAGTGCCCAGGGCGAAGGTGATGGTCAGGGTGATCTTGCCGTCAGCGGTCGACTGCGAGGACATGTACAGCATGTTCTCGACGCCGGTGATGGCCTGCTCCAGCGGAGCGGCCACGGTTTCACCGATGACTTTGGGGTTGGCGCCCGGGAAGTTGGCGCGCACGACCACGGTCGGCGGCACGACTTCCGGGTATTCGCTGATCGGCAACTGGAACAGCGAGATCGCACCGGCGATCAGGATCAACAGCGACAGCACCGCTGCGAAGATCGGCCGGGAAATGAAGAATTGGGAAAAATTCATCGGAGTTGTCGTCCCTTAACCGCGTGGGGTCGTAGCGGCCAGCTTCGCAGCCGAACCCGATGCGCCCTTGGCAGGGGCAACTTTGGGCAGGTTGCTGGCTTCCAGCGCTTGACGTTGTTGAGCGAGGGCGGCGAGGGTCTGCTCGCTGGCCATCGGAATCACTTCAGGGGTGACCGGTGAGCCAGGACGAACCCGTTGCAGACCCTTGACGATGATCGTGTCGTCCTTGTTCAGACCGTTGCGGACGATGCGCAGGCCTTCAATCTTCGGACCGAGTTCGACGGCGCGGTAGGCGGTCTTGTTGTCGCCATCCATCACCAGCACGAACTTCTTGCCCAGGTCAGTGCCCACGGCTTCGTCATTGATCAGCATGGCGTTGTAGGTGCCGCTGCCGACCAGTTTCAGCCGTGCGTACAAGCCCGGGGTGTAGGTGCCGTCAGCGTTGTCGAAGACTGCGCGACCACGGATGGTGCCGGTTTTCGGATTGACCTGGTTGTCGACGAAGTTCATCTGGCCGAGGTGCGGGTTGCCGTCTTCGTTGGACAGGCCCATGTACACCGGCGTGGTCGCGCCGCGCTGACCGTTGCGGGCCAGTTGGGTGTATTTGAGGAACACGCGTTCGTCGGCGTCGAAGTAGGCGTAGACCTTGTCGGTGGAGACGACGCTGGTCAGCGCGGTGGTGTCAGCGGTCACCAGGTTGCCGGCCGTGATTTCGGCGCGGCTGACGCGGCCGCTGATCGGTGCGGTCACGCGGGTGAAGCTCAGATTCAGTTTGGCCAGGTCCAGTTGTGCCTGCAGGGCACCAACGGCGGCGCGGGCCTCTTGGGCAGCGCTGGTGCGCGAGTCGGCCAGTTCAGCGGAAATGGCGTTGCTGGCACGCAGACGTTCACCGCGAGCGGCTTCGTTTTCGCTGCGAGTGGCGGTGGCGCGGGCTTGAGCAACCAGAGCTTCGAGGCGGCGTACCTCGGCCTGGAATGGACGCGGGTCGATCTGGAACAGCAGGTCGCCTTTCTTGACCAACGCGCCTTCGGTGAACGCGACCTGATCGATCTGGCCCGAAACCCGTGGGCGGATTTCAACGGTTTCCGGCGCCTCGAGACGCCCGGTAAATTCATCCCACTCGTTGACCGGTTGTTCCAGCACCTTGGCTACGCTGACTTTGGCAGCGGGCGGGGCGCCAGCAGTCTCCGGAGTTTTGCCGCAGGCGCTCATCACCAGTACGGCCAGCATGGCCAACGGGAAGCGCAAATGTTTGAGTGATTGTTCCATGGATGCAATCCGCCGAAGTATTGAAGATGGGCGGATGATGCTCGGCGCGGGTGTGATGGCACGAATCGAATGAAGCAAAGGTAACTATCATTCGGAATGATATAAGCGCCGAGGCAGCCCTCTAGCATGCACCTTTCGTTAGGGGGCTAACAATGTGTTTTCTTGCAAATCTGTCTTGCGTGACCAGCAATGATCCAGCAAGGCCTTTGTGAGAGGGGAGTCATATATAAAGAAACGGCCATGAAGGCCGTTTCGATCCGCGATTGCGGCTATTGATCAGTTGAAGCCTTTGCGGTTGGCACCGAAGCGATTCGGGCCAGGCTGGCTGTCTTGCGCCAGAAACACGATGTTGACGATGGGCAGCAGAATCCACCAGCCGCTGCGGTCAGTGTCGTGCATGCGCCGTACGCCAACAGCGAGGCTCGGCAACAGCATCGCCAGGTTGTACACGCTCTGCAAGGCGCCACCGGTCTTGAGCATGGCGTCGAAAACGCTCATGACAATAGCGATGCCCATGTTGATCAGAAAGAACATCCAGTATTCACGGCGCGTGGCGCGTCCGGTGAACACGGCATATTTCTTCAGTGCTTCCACGTATGGGTTGCCGCTCGCCATGACGGGGCCACTGGCAATGGAATGCAGTGGCGCTTGAGGTGCGCCGCATTGGGGGCATGCCAGTGCCAGAGTACTTATTTCCTTGGCGCAACCACGGCAGAAAACCAGGCTCATGTTTTTTTCCCTAAAAAATGGTCAGTCGAAAGACGGGACAGATACATCCCGGTGTTTTCGTTGGTGCAAACACCGCCGCCAACGAGAGCAAAGACTGAATGCCCGACTCTCCATTGGCGGGGCGGCGGTAATCTAATCGTTACCATAAGGTTTGTCATCGGCTCTGGGCTTTCGATTTGTGGGTCTGCGGCTAAACCCAAACCCGATCGTCACCAAATCCACTTGGGGCGAGAGGCATGCGAACGCATTTCGCTCTAACATGAGCTGATATTCATGCCGTCAGCTTCTGCCACCCCCGGAACTTTCATATATGCGCGACCTGCCCCCGACCGCGACCCTGCGGGCTTTCGAAGTGGCCACTCGGCACCCGACGTTCACGGCTGCCGCTCAAGAACTGCACGTGACCCAAAGCGCCGTCAGTCATCAGCTCCGGCACCTGGAAGAACTTTGGGGATTGCAATTGTTCGAGCGCGGCAAGTCGTTACGCCTCACTGCGGCGGGGGCGACGCTGGCGCCGATCGTGCGCGAATTTTTCATGAGCCTTGAAGCAACGCTGGAGGATCTGCGCGAGCAAAAGGACAGGGTTCGCCTGACCGTCAGCACCACTTATTCGTTTGCCTTGAAGTGGCTGCTGCCACGCTTGCCGAATCTGTCGCGCCTGCACCCGGAGCTGTTGGTGTCGCTGGATACCACGGACACGATCATCCATTTTGCCAGCGGCGAAGCCGATGTCGCCATTCGCTTGGGCAAAGGCAATTATCCCGGTCTGTATTCGGAGTTCCTGTTCGGTGAGCAGGTGTTTCCCGTGGCCAGTCCCGAACTGCTGCAGCGCGTCGGCAGGCCGTGCAGTCCCGCGGAGTTGCTGCAGATGCCGTTACTTATCCGCGACGGCGCCGAGTTGGCGCCGAAATGGGAGGTGTGGTTTCAGTCCGTCGGGCTGGAGTTTTTACCGCTGCGCGAAGGCGTCAGGTTTGGTGATACCAATATGACGGTGGAAGCTGCGTTGCTCGGCCAGGGTGTGGCGCTGGTGCGCAGCGGCCATGTCGAAAACGAAATCGCCGATGGCCGTCTGGTGAGGCTGTTCGATGTGCCGTTCACTTCGCCTTTGGCCTACTATTTCGTCTGCCCCAAAGGCATCGAAGCCCAGGCACACATTCTCAGTTTTCGTGATTGGTTGCTCAGTGAAGCATTGAAGGTGCAGAACCCCCAGCGCTGAAGCATGAGCTTTTGCTCATGCTGCAATGAGGAAACTTCGCTGTAATGCCAATGCCCGAGATGCCTAGAATGCGGCATGCCAATCCATCTCGTACTCCTCGTTCTGTTCGCCGCGCTCCTGCACGCCAGCTGGAACGCGCTGCTGCGCGGCGGTGCCGATCGGCTCTGGTCGATGACAATAATGTGCGTGGCCATCGCCATCGTCTGCCTCATCGCCACCTTTTTCATGGCCGCGCCTGCATCTGAGAGCTGGGGTTATGCGCTGCTCTCGGCACTGCTGCATGTCGGCTACAACCTGTTTCTGGTGCGCAGCTATCGGGTCGGCGACCTTGGGCAGATCTATCCGATCTCCCGTGGGTCGTCACCGGCGCTGATCACCCTCGGCGCCGCGCTGTTTGCCGGCGAAACCATTACCCCCGGCGAACTGCTCGGCATCGGTCTGGTATCCGGCGGAATCATTTCCCTGGCCTTTCGCGGGCGCAGCCTGTCGGTGCCGAGCCTGCCGTATGCGCTGGGCACCGGTTGTTTCATCGCTGCCTACAGCGTGGTCGATGGCATTGGCGCCAGACTGTCGGGGGCGCCTCTGGCTTACACGGTTTGGATGAGCGCACTGTGGGGCGTGCTGATGCCGCTGGTGTATATCGGCCTGCGCGATGCTCGCAGTCTGTTTTCCGTACGGCCCGGAATGCTGACCGCTGCGGTCGGCGGACTGGTCTCGTTGCTGGCCTACGCAATCGTTATCTACGCCATGAACGAAGCGCCACTGGGCGCGGTGTCAGCCTTGCGCGAAACCAGCGTGTTGTTTGCCGCATTGCTCGGCTATTTGTTCCTCGGTGAAAAGCTCACCGTCCGCAGGATGCTGGCCTGCGTGGTCATCGCTAGCGGCGCCATCATCATCGGCTGACACAGACCAACTGCTCAGGAGAACGTCGCATGGATAAAGTCTCGCAAGCACCGCTGATTCTGATCACCGGCGGCAGTCGCGGAGTCGGCGCCGCCACCGCCCGACTCGCCGCAGCACAAGGCTACGACGTCGCCATCAGCTACGTCGCCAACGAGTCCGCCGCTCTTGAGGTGGTGGCGGATATCGAAGAATTGGGACGCAAACGCCTCGCGGTGCGTGCTGACAGTGCTGACCCCGAGCAGGTTGCTGAACTGTTCTTGGCTATCGATCGTTCATTCGGGCGTATCGACGTTCTGGTCAATAACGCTGGCGTTCTGGCAAAACAGTCACCCATGGAGGACCTGAGCTTCGAACGCATGCAACGCATCTTCGCGGTCAATGCTCTGGGAGCGATCCTGTGCGCGCAGCAGGCGGTGAAGCGAATGGCTTACCGGCACGGCGGCACAGGCGGCGCGGTGATCAACGTTTCTTCTGCCTCCGCACGCTTGGGCAGCCCGAATGAATACGTCGACTATGCAGCATCGAAAGGTGCGCTGGAAACTTTCACCATCGGCTTTGCCAAGGAAGTCGCGCGCGAGGGGATTCGGGTCAACTGCATTCGCCCGGGGCACATCTATACCGACATGCACGCCAGCGGCGGCGAGCCGGGGCGGGTGGATCGCGTGAAGGATTCGATCCCGATGGGGCGGGGCGGTCAGCCGGAAGAGGTGGCGCGGGCCATTTTGTGGCTGGCCAGCGCGGAGGCTTCGTTTGTCACCGGGACTTTTCTGGATGTGACGGGTGGCAAGTAGGTCCGGCTACAGACTATCCGGATCGCCAAAAAACATCTGAATCCGCGACCTCAACCACCGCTCTCCCGGGTCGTTATCCTGCGACCCACGCCAGGCCATGTGCAGTTCAAATGTACGCGTCGGCAGCGGTGGATCTTCAGCCCGCAGACCGCCGGCTGCCGTCAGTGCCTCAGCCGTGTAATCCGGCACGGTCGCGACGATATCGGTGCCCGCCAGCAGCGTGCCCAGTCCGTTGAACTGTGGCACCGCCAGCACCACGTGCCGTTTGCGTCCGAGTTTCTCCAGTTCTTCATCGACAAAACCACTGAGGTCACCAGCGAACGACACCAGTGCGTGCGGTCGGGCGCAATAGTCGTCCAGGCTCAGCGGCCCCGGCACGGTGTCGGCGCGCAGCAGCTTCGGTGCGCTGCGGCGCAGGACCTTGCGCTTGGCGTTGGCCGGCAGGTCGGTGGTATAGCTGACGCCGATCGAAATCTCGCCGGAGGCCAGCAGGCCAGGCATCAAGATGTAGTTGACCCGCCGCACCACAAGGACGATGCCTGGTGCTTCGGCGCGCAGGCGCTTGAGCAGCATTGGCAGCAGGGCGAATTCGACGTCGTCGGATAATCCGATGCGGAACACCGACGTGCTGGTCGCCGGATCGAAATCGGCGGCGCGACTGACCGCGGTCGAGATCGAATCAAGGGCGGGCGAGAGCAGGGCGAAGATTTCCACCGCGCGGGCGGACGGCTCCATGCTGCGGCCGGTGCGGACAAACAAGGGATCGTCAAACAGGCTGCGCAGGCGCGACAAGGCCGCACTGATAGCCGGTTGGCCGAGGAACAATTTTTCCGCGGCCCGAGTCACACTGCGTTCGTGCATCAATGTTTCGAACACGATCAGCAGGTTCAGGTCGACACGACGCAGGTCATTACGATTCATCTGGAGTCCTGGCAGAGTCATCAAACTTGACGAGGGCGACCATATGAGAACAATGGCCGGCATGAATCTTACGGGGAAAGGCTGGTACTCTGCACCGGAAAATTCAGCTTTACTGCGACGGCGGCAGGCCTTTTTTCATGGAATTTGCCAATGCCGCCCTTGATGCGGAATCAATGACAGGCATGTCGACTATTAATAGCCACTGATGGTCTTGGGTCGAAAGCCCAGATAGAGTTCATGGCATTAGAGGTTACTTTGACGAGGTTTGCGATGTCCCGCACGATCCGTTTTCACAAGTTTGGTCCGGCCGAGGTGCTCAAATGCGAAGAGCATGCGGCTGCTCAGCCAGGTCCTGGCGAAGTGCAGGTGCGTGTCGAGGCAATCGGCATCAGTTGGTACGACACCCTGTGGCGCCAGAATCTGGCGTCGTCCCAGGCACGTCTGCCTTCGGGCCTCGGTCATGAAATGGCTGGGGTGGTCACTGCGGTGGGCGCTGACGTCGACGACCTGTCCGTCGGCGACAAAGTGGCCAGTTTTCCAGCGGAAAGCCCGAACGACTATCCGGTTTACGGCGAGTCGATCGTTCTGCCGCGCACCGCGCTGACCCGTTATCCCGATGTGCTCAGCCCGATCGAAGCGAGCGTGCATTACACGCCGCTGCTGATCGCCTACTTCGCTTATGCCGATCTGGCGCGGGTTAAACCGGGTCAATTTGCCCTGGTGACTGACGCCAGCCACTGCGCCGGCCCGTCGTTTGTGCAATTGGGCAAAGCGCTGGGTGTGCGAGTGATCGCCGCGACCAAATCGGCGGAGGAGCGGGAGTACCTGCTGTCCCTCGGTGCGGAGAAGGTCATCGTCACCGAAGAGGAAGATCTGTTGATGCGCATCAACAAGATCACCGACAACCGCGGCGTCGATGTGGTGTTCGATGGTCTTGGCGGCCCGCAGATGTCGTTGCTTGGCGATGTGCTGGCGCCACGCGGCAGTCTGGTGCTGTACGGGCTGCAAGGTGGTAACCAGACCCCGTTCCCGGCGTGTGCAGCATTTCAGAAGAACATCCAGTTCTTCGTGCACTGCATCGGCAACTTCACCGGCAAGCCGGAGCTGGGCATTGTTCAGGACCACGTCGCTCTGCAGCGTGCTCTGCGTGACATCAACCAGTTGACCGCTGACCGCGTGCTCCTGCCGCTCAAGACGCGTGTATTCGCGTTCAACGAGTTCGTCGAAGCGCATCGCTACATGGACGAATGCCCATGCCGCGAGCGAGTGGCCCTGCAAGTGGAAACCGCGTAAATCCGCTCATCAGAGTCCGTGGCCGCCACGGACTCTTTTCTGTTTAGATCCTCCGCCGTCAGTAAACCCTTCCCGATATCGAAGCATTGGCCCTTCAGCAACTGAACTGGTTTTTGCCTTCGATCTGTATCTTCTAATCACACTATAAGCACTGATAATTGAATGATTACTTTCATCTCAAGGAATGAGCTATGGCTGTGCATTCAATTTGTCCAAGGCAATATCAAATGGCTGGCTCGGCTGGCTTCGCCAATTTCTGTTTAATTGCTGTAGGGCGTTTCGGAAGTTGCTTCTCCTTTTCTTGTAATGATTTGTCGTGGGACGTTGTGGGAAGTTTCCTCAGATCATTTGTGGATGGCGAAAGCCCAATGAATACGGGTGGTTGAGCGTGACGCTTGGCATTTGGATGGCTTTATTCAGGTGAAGTGTTTCAAATAACTACAACTTTGTAAGTGTTAGCATTTCAGCGTCTATTACTTATTGATCCAATTGCCGCGCGCCCATTGTCATGTCTGCGCGGCATGAAACTTTTGATACCGGGTAAATACCGATGAGCACGATCCATGATCAGGCAATGAACTATGTCTATCAGCAAGTATTGCAGCGTCTGCTGAGTTTCTTTTCCCGAGCCGAGCGCACGGCATTGCAGTTGCTGATACAGCGCCTGGTGGTGGCCGCTGGCGGCATGGAAAACATTGGGCAATTCAAGGTGCTGGTGCCTCAGTCCGGCCTGCGTGACGGCTGCTACACCCTGGCTTTGCTCCGGGCTGCGCAGTTGACCATTGCCGGACGTGCTCCGGCGACCTTCCAGTTGCGCGTGGCTTCCCTGCGCTGGAGTGGCGACAGCCCGCTCGCCCTGCAAAACCTGCATCGCAGCTACAGCGCGCTATTCCTTTATGACGATCCACGGGTCGAGGTGCTGATGGTCGATAACCGCGAAGTGCTGCCGTTCGACCATCGCACGCCTGTGAGCAACGAAGGGCGTGAGGCCAGTCGCGTCAATCTGCTGCTGGTCGGGCACTGTCGCACCTGGCTGGAAACGCCTGAATTATGGGATGAAGCCTATCTGGCGACGGCCGAGTACTACAGCCAGATCGCCCGCTGGAACAATGGTGTCGACGCCATGATCAGCACTGAAACCAAAGGCAGTCAGCAGCATTTCCTCGAAGGCCTGAACCGTGCAATGCAGCGAGTGGCAATAGCCGGTCCAGAACTGGTCAATGCCGGATTCGAAGCGCTTTTTCCGCTGCTCGACGGGCTCGGTGATGATTTTTACCGCGAGCTGCGCGCAGATGACGACCGGATAGCGTGGCGCCCGGAAGGTGAGTTCGAAGCCTGCCGGCGCACCAGTTTTATCGACATCAACGACATGATGGTCGGCAAAATCGAGGATCGCTGGCCGCTGCTGGGCGAATTTCTCGCTTATGAACCTGACGACCTGGCGCTGTACCAGGGCGAAGCGGTATTCGCTGACCCTCTGATCTCGGCGCACGTGCGAGGTTTGTACGCACGCTTCATCGAGGGGCGCGACTATGAGGCGGGTATCGACGATTATGTTCGTCACACGCTGGCAGACATGCGGCGAAAACAGGTCGCCGAATCTGTCTGCGAGCACTTGCTGGCCAGCTATGACAATGCCGGCGGGCCAGAGCAGCTGCGGGCGCTTGCCGAGGATTACCTCATCAATGGTTTCGGATTGAGCGAAACGCAGCTGGTGTGCCTGCTGTTTGCACCGTTCATCGACAACGGCAAAGGGCTCGAGCGGTTCCTGCGCAACTGTCATCCCGGCATGCTGGTCGCCATGCCTGACCTGCACCGCGCCATGCAAGGCTTGCACGCGCCGGAGCAGGTTTTGAAGTGGATAACGGAAGTGAGCGGGTTGCCGGTCAGGTTGGTGATCCGCCTCTATGCAACGGGCCCTGTGCAGATTCATGCGCCCGCGCAATTGGCCTCGGAGAGTTCGGGTTCGGATGAGGCGCGTTCGGCTGCGCCGTTCGAGCGGTCGACGGAACGCTGACGGTGAGCCGGAGCCTGGGTTGTGAACCGATATCTACGGAAATGAGGGTGTGAAAAGCGCGCGGGACAACGACTTTGTTTATCAGGCAGTTTATCGATATCTGACCACGCTGATTGATGACGCCGGAGGTGGTGCGGCGGTACGCATGCCTTCCTTGCGACAACTGGCGGATCGACTGAATGTCTCCATTTCAACGGTGCAGTACGCCTATTCGCTCCTGGAGAAGGAAGGTCGAGTCTATTCGATAGCCAAGTCAGGGTATTACGCGCAAGCGCTGTTCAGCATGGATGCGCCCGGCAACGGCAATGATCTGCTGGAGACCGTGTACGTCAACGCCAGACGTCCCGGAATGTGTGTGTTGAGCGCCGACGAACCGGCCTCGCTGCAACCGCTGGACAGTCCGTTGTTGACGCTGGAACGTGAGCTTCTGCGCCAATATCCGCGTCAGCTACAGACATTCGTGCAACCTTGCGGAGAGCTGGAATTGCGGGTTGCCCTCGCGGCGCGGTACACGAGTTCGACGGAGCATTTCTGGCATGCCGATGACATCTACATCGGTGCCGATCTGCGCGGGGTCCTGGAAATTCTGATTTCGGTGCTTGAATTGCGTCACGCCAGCGTAATTGTCGAATCACCGTGCGACTGGGTGATACTGCGTCTGCTCGAGTCGTGCGGGGTGCGCGTGATCGAATGGCCATTGCTGGCCGAAGGCGTGCTTGACCTGTCGGTGCTGCAATCGCTGCTGGAGAACGAGCCAGTACGTCTGGTTCTGTTGTCGTCAGTGTTGAGCATGCCCCACGGCAAGGGTTTCACCCATGAGCGTCAGCAGGCCGCTGCGCAGTTGCTCAATCAACATGGCGTCTGGGTACTGGAAAACGACTGCTACAGCGAGCTTGACGAGCGCAATGATTCACAGCGTTTGCGCAGTTGGCTTGATCCTGAGCGTCTGCTGGTGTTTTCCACTTTCGAGAAATTCATCGGCGCTGAAGCGCCATTCGGCTTTGTCCTGTCGCGTCACTGGCGTGAGGCGCTGCAACGCCATTTTCTGCTGCGCGCATTTCGCTTGTCGCCGATCCGCCAAAAGGCGATTGCCCGGTTGTTGAATGGCGGGCGGCTTGATCAGCATTTATCTGTGCTGCGGCGAATGCTGGGTGAGCGGCGAGCCGTGTTGATCCAGGTTCTGCGCGAACGTTTGGGCGATACGCTGCAGATCGTCGAGCCGCAGGGCGGGGCGACGGTGTGGGTGCGTTCGTTACGGCCGGTCGACATGGCGAATGTGTTCCGTCGCCTGCTCAAGCAACAGATCATCGTGGCCCCCGGCGAGCTGTTCAGCCTGCACGGTCTGCATGCGGATCATCTGCGGATAAGCGCGTTGCACCACGGCGAGCGGGATCTGCCGAGTGTCATCGGCTTGCTCGGCGATGCCTTGCGCCTGTCACCCGGTCAATAACGTTAAAAAACATCGGGCGAGTTTCGGATACATCCCGTCGCACAGTGGTCAAACTGCCAGTAAACTGCGCTGCATTTCCTGAACCACTCCGATTTCAGAGGTTTTTGCATGACACTCAGTCCTTTTGCGGGCAAACCGGCACCGGCAGAACTGTTGGTCGATATCCCGCGACTGGTTACGGCCTATTACACCGGCCAGCCTGATGCATCGATTTCTACCCAGCGAGTGGCGTTCGGCACGTCCGGCCACCGCGGCAGTTCGTTCGATTTGAGTTTCAACGAATGGCACGTTCTGGCCATCAGCCAGGCGATCTGCCTGTATCGCGAAGCCCAGGGCATTACCGGCCCGCTGTTCGTCGGCATCGACACCCATGCATTGTCGACCCCGGCCGGCGCCAGCGCACTCGAAGTCCTCGCCGCCAACGGCGTCACCGTGATGATCGCCGAAGGCGATGAGTACACGCCGACCCCGGCAGTTTCCCACGCCATTCTCTGCTACAACCGCGGCCGTACCTCTGGCCTGGCGGACGGTATCGTCATCACGCCGTCGCACAACCCGCCACAAAGCGGTGGCTACAAATACAACCCAACCAACGGTGGCCCGGCCGATACCCACATCACCAAGTGGATCGAAGCCAAGGCCAACGAGCTGCTGGCGAACAAACTGGCCGGGGTCAAACGCATCAGCTACGAGCAAGCGCTCAAGGCCAGCACCACCCATCGTCACGATTACTTGAACACCTATGTCGCCGACCTGATCAACGTCATCGACTTCGATGCCATCCGCGACGCCAAGCTGCGCCTGGGTGTCGATCCGTTGGGCGGAGCAGGGGTGCGCTACTGGTCGGCCATCGCCGAACACTACCGTCTTGACCTGGAAGTGGTGAATAAACAGGTCGATTCAACGTTCCGTTTCATGACCGTCGACTGGGACGGCCAAATCCGTATGGACCCATCGTCCAGCCACGCGATGCAGGGCCTGATTGGCCTGAAAGAGCGCTTCGACGTGGCATTCGCCTGCGATCCGGACCATGACCGCCACGGCATCGTCACGCCGTCCGGTGGTTTGCTCGCGCCGAACAACTATCTGGCGGTATCCATCGACTACCTGTTCCAGAACCGTCCGCAATGGCGCGCCGATGCCGCTGTCGGCAAAACCGTGGTCAGCAGCGGTCTGATCGACCGCGTGGCCAAGCGCCTGGGCCGTCGCCTGTACGAAGTGCCGGTCGGTTTCAAATGGTTCGCCGATGGCCTGTTTGACGGCTCGCTGGGTTTTGGTGGTGAAGAAAGTGCTGGCGCCTCGTTCCTGCGCAAGGACGGTGGCGTATGGAGCACCGACAAGGACGGCCTGATCCCAGCCTTGCTCGCCGCCGAAATGACGGCGCGCACCGGACGCGATCCAAGCCAGGCCTACCGCGCCCTGACCGATGAACTGGGCGAACCGTTCTCGGTACGCGTCGATGCCAAGGCCAACCCTGAGCAGAAGGCGCTACTGAGCAAGCTGGCGCCGGAGCAGGTCACTTCGACCGAACTGGCTGGCGAGAAGATCCAGAGCATCCTCAGCCACGCACCGGGCAACGATCAGGCCATTGGCGGTCTGAAAGTCATGACCGAGAACGGTTGGTTCGCCGCGCGTCCTTCGGGCACTGAAGACATCTACAAGATCTATGCCGAAAGCTTCATCGGCGACGACCACCTCAAGCAACTGGTGGCCGAGGCGCAAACTTTGGTAGATGGCGCCATTTCCAGCAAATGATGCGCACATGAAAAAGGGCAACCGTAATGGTTGCCCTTTTTTATTGCCTGCAGATCAAGCCAGGTCGACCAGTACGATTTCGCTGTCCTCGATCGCCGTGACCGTCAGCACTTGCTCGTGGGCCACCGCCACGCCGTCCCGCGCCTGCGCGCGCAGCCCGTTGACCTCGATCACGCCCGTGGCCGGAACCAGATAGGCGCGACGCCCTTCGTCGAGCCGGTATTCGGCGGTTTCACCGGCCTTGATATTGGCCGCCACCAGACGCGCATTGGCGCGAATGTGCAGGCTCTCATCGTCGCCGTCCTTACCGCTGGCCAATGTGACAAAACCGTCGCGCTCGCCTTTGGGAAACGGCTTGGCGCCCCACGACGGCGGCGCACCGGTTTCGGTCGGCAGAATCCAGATCTGGAAGATCTTGGTTTCCTTGTCTTCCAGGTTGTACTCGCTGTGAGCGATGCCGGTGCCGGCGCTCATCACTTGTACGTCGCCGGCTTCGGTGCGGCCCTTGTTGCCGAGGTTGTCCTGGTGCGTGATGGCACCTTCTCGCACGTAGGTGATGATTTCCATGTCGCGGTGCGGATGCTGCGGGAAACCGGTGCCTGCGGCGATGATGTCGTCGTTCCACACGCGCAGGTTGCCCCAGCTCATCCGCTGCGGATCGTAGTATTCGGCAAAGGAAAAGTGGTGATGCGCATCCAGCCAGCCATGATGGGCGCCGCCCAGCGAGCTGAAGGGTCTGAGTTCAAGCATGATCGTCTCCTAATAAGGGTCGTCAGGGGGCGGACCCCGTGGTTGATGACGACGATCATCTATCAGCCAATCATCGATAAAAAGCGCAAAAACTGCCGCATCATGATCAGGTAATTTGATGGGAATGCGCTTCGACATCGTCTCATCCGACTTTCAATTCGTCGCCTAAACCGATGACCTGTAAGCATTTCGCTAGAACTCATCAGCAAATCCAGACACCATAGCCGCCACAGCCTCACACCCTGGAGTCCGTCAGCGTGGCGCAACACACCCCCGATCTTCCCCCTGAACTTCGTCCACTGGCCGAGATGCCCTGGTTCAAACGTCTGGCCGCACGATTCTTTGGTCACGGATTGACCAAGCTGCGCGCCCAGCACCGGGCGTCGTGGCTGCACGGGCAAGCCGACGGATTTCGCAGTGGCCACACCGCTGGCGTCGAATACGGTTTCAAGGAGGGCAAGCTTGAGGGGTTGGAGGAAGGCCGCCAGGTGCTGCTGATTCGCGACAGCCGCAACACCGAGCATCGGCCGCCCAGCGTCGATAACCACCTGTTCGATGACTGGCGCCTGCCGCTGACGGCGGAACTGAAGAAGCGCATCAAGGCTGACGTTGCCCGTTTGCTTCCGCCCCACGCCCAGCCCAGCGCCGCGCAGTGGAAGATGATCTTCAGCGATACGCCGTCCACCTCGGTGGTCGCCGGTGCCGGCGCCGGCAAGTCGACCACGCTGGTGCTGCGCATTCTCTTGCTCAGCCATTATCTGGGTTTTGAGCTGGATTCGATGACCGTGGTGACCTTCACCCGCGAATCGCGAAAGGACTTCATCAACAAACTGATCGAAATCTTCACGCTGTGGGGGCAGCCGCTGAACCTCAAGCAGGCGCGCGAGCTGGTCAGAACCTTCCACTCGCGCATCCTGCCGATGGTCCGCAGCCTGCCGGGTTTCGAGCGTTTGCAGGCCTTCGAGAACCTCAGCGATCGCCCGCACAGCGGCGCAGAGGAGGTCGACAGCAATCCGTTTGACCTGCGTATCAATGACGCACAGCGACAGCAACTTAATGCTTGTTATCACCGGCTGTTCAACGACGATGAACGTTTCCGCCAGTTGATCCAGCCGCTGTCCCGCGCGGGTTTGCAATTAAAGGAACTGGAACGCGATCACCCCGATGTGCAGAAACGCATGGCGGTCACCGAACTGGCGGCCAAGCGCGATGAAGAGCTCTGCGATGTCATCGAGGATCTGTGGTTTCGCGCCGGTGCGTGGCCTATCCAAGGCATTGAGCCGAATCGGCAGGCCTTCGAAATCAATGGCTCGCAGTTCCACGCTCATGGCTATATTCCCAGCCTCGATGCCTGGGTGGTGCTCGGCTTTGATCCCAGGGAAAACGCCCAGCTGACCCGACCCAACGCCAAGCTGAGTGTCCGTGCAGAGTGGGCGGTCAAGCGCACCCTGTTTCAAGCTTTCTGCCGTAAGCCATTGATATGGCTGGATAGTTACGAGTCATCCAGACGCGTTCTTGCGACGTTGGCCGGAGATGCCAGCGCCGGTCCAGGCTTCGATTACAAGGTCAAAGGCGAACTGGCATCGGCGCCATTGCTGGATTGTTTTGTCGCCGCAGCAGGCTTTATCGAAAACCTCGGCCTGGATGTACCAGACGCGGTCAGTCGGATGAGCTTCGCCAAGGACGATCCTGATCGTTTTTTCTTTGAAGCCCTGAGCCTGTTCTGGCGCGCATTTGAAGATCACCTGCTGGATCAGAAACCGCCAGTGATGACCTACAACCGCATGTTCGCGCTGTTCAGCGAGCACTCGCCGGAAAACCTCAAGCTGCTCAGCGATGAGTTGCTGCGGCCGATGGCGCATTTGATGATCGACGAATTCCAGGACGTATCGCCGCAGATCGTTTCGTGGATTCGTGCCAGCCTCAATGAAATCCGCAGCCGTGGCCCGGCGATGCACATCGGGCGAGGGGCGCAGCGGTCGTCGCTATTGTGTGTTGGCGATGACTGGCAGTCGATTTACGGTTGGCGCGGCAGCTCACCGAGCTATTTCATGGAGTTCAACAAGGAATTTCCTTCACCGAGCACCACAAGAGTGATGCTCAGTGACAACTATCGCAGCCATCAGCACATCATCGACGCCGCCGAACACATCGTCCGTGCAGCGCCGGCAATCGCAGGCAAGAAGGCCAAGGCCAGTGGTGAGCCCAAGCCGCTTCACCCGGTCAACGTGCTTGAGCGGGATGATGAAGCATTGGGTCAGCGCCTGGCCGAGCATTACCGGCGGGGTGATTCAATCTTGATGCTTTATCGAAAAAGCAGCGATAAGTTATTGATAGAGAAGCATATTCAGCCTGTACTTAATGTAGATTCGAGCTTGCCCTACGACGCGCGGCGGCTGAAGCAACTGACCTATCACAGCGCCAAAGGCTTGCAGGCTGATGCAGTATTCCTGCTGGGTGATTGCCAGCATCTGACCAGCTCTCCGTACAAGAATCAGGTCTATCGCATGGCGGGATTGGGTAAAAGCGGTGACAGCGAGCCATACGACACTGCGCAAAAGGACGAAATCCTGCGCCTTGCCTACGTCGGTATCACGCGCGCCGTCAGCCATTGCTATTGGTACGTCGAACCGCAGGAAACCCAAGCGGTAAACATGCCGAGGGCGTCGGATCGAGTCGCCAAGGGCAAGCCCTTCTTCGTCGACCATCGACGCGAAAAGGCCAGCGCCTGACCCATAAAAAGCCCGCATCGCTGCGGGCTTTTTGTTTTAAATCAGGTGGTTATGCGTAGTTCTTGAGAGATTCCGGAGGAGTGAAGGCTTCCAGCTCATCCTCGATGGCTTCGATCATGCGCTCGACGTCCGCCGCGTTCATCACCGTTGCGCAGGGAATGCCAGCGATGGCGATCATGGTTTCGCCGCTGGCCCGATCGAAAAGACGGGCGATCATGCTGCCCGGCGCATCCATCGTCGCCTCGAAACCCATGGGATGAAAATGCCAGCGCATCAGCTGGCAAGCGTTTGGAAAGGTGACTTTGCTGAACCCTTTATTCATGGTGTTGCCCGCCTGCTTCATCGAGCGCTTCCTTTTGCTCATGTTAGGTGGGAAGAGCCTTCATTGGCTCAACCAGTGCTTGAGCTTTAAAAGTAGCATCCGTGTGTGAAAAAACTGTGAGTTTTTTCAGTCCGTTTAGCGATTGATTCGCATTTTTTGATGTAAGTCACTGGCTCATCGATTATCGCCAAAACGCCACCATGGATTTTTCATTGAAGCGGCAGAGGAAGTTGGGCAAGCTCGGTTCTTTTTCGCCGAGCCGCTTATGCACGCCGATGACGACGGCCCAGAACAGACCCAGGCCACGGCCGCCACGGTCATGCGCTATCACCTGAGCTGGAAACACCGGGATCTGGACAGCGTCATGGCGCTTTATCACGCCGATATCCAGTACAACGATTTCTTTCAGAACCGGGTGCTCGGTCTGGATGAGTTGCGCGAATATGTGCGCGTGAGCATGCCGCGAGAATCCGACGAACTGCTCGAACATTGCGACCGAATCCGGGTGGATGGCAACACCGCGTTCATTCAGTACGAGGTGACTTTGCGTGGCGGCGATGGCCTGGTGTCGTTTCGCTCCAGCGAAGCGATCACAGTCAAGGACGGCTTGATCTGGCGGGTCAACGAGTACGCCTCGCTGGTGCGTACTCAAGCCGACGGCAGTTCGGCACAGAGTCAGCGTCCGGCGGTCAGTCGGCTGGGTCTGTCACCGCGGCAGCTGAGTTTCATGGCCGAAGACCTGCAGCAGTATTTCGAAAAGCAGCAGCCCTATCTGGACCCTGAGCTTGACCTGCAACGGGTGGCGAAGGAGTGCGGGTACAGCCGTAATCAGATCTCCTATCTGCTCAATCAGGTGCTCGGGCAAAGCTTCTATCGCTACGTCAATCAGGCGCGCCTGCAGCATTTGCTGCGTGCGCTGGACAGCGCCACGCCGCCGTTGCGTGTCGACGAGCTGGCGTTTGCCGCCGGCTTCAATTCGCTGTCAGCGTTCTACAAATGCTTTCGCGAACACACCGGCCAGTCGCCCAAGGCCTACGCCAAACAAATTTCTCTGCGGGCACGCGCGCAAGACATCCACTGAAGGCAGCCACTAGGATCGACGCCATCGAAGGTTTTCAGTGGCGGAGTCTTGCATGTCGGCGTGGCGCACGATCAGTTTGTGGATGGATCAGCTCGATGAGCCGCTATTGGCGCGGCCTGCGCTTGAGCGGGACCTGGACGTCGACGTGGCGATCATCGGCGCCGGTTACACCGGACTGTGGACGGCGTACTACCTGAAAAAACAGGCGCCCGGCCTGGATATCGCCATCGTCGAGGCGCAAACCGCCGGGTTCGGTGCGTCCGGACGCAATGGCGGCTGGCTGATGGGTAATTTGCTGGGCGAGGACCGTTTGCTCGCAGGCTTATCGCCGCAGCAGCGCAGGGCGTCGTTCGATCTGCTGCACAGCATCCCCGATGAAGTGGAGATCGTCCTCGAACGCGAGGGCATTGACTGCCACTACCGCAAGGGCGGGGTGCTTTATTGTGCGGCGCGCTACCCAGAGCAGGAAACCGTTCTGCGTGATTACCTGAGCAAGCTGCACGCCCAAGGCCTTACCGATAACGACTACCGCTGGCTCAGCCCCGAGCAATTGGCCCAGCAGATCCGCGTGGCCAAGCCCTACGGCGGCATTTTCGCCCCTCATGTCGCGACCATTCACCCGGCGAAGCTGGTCCGTGGTCTGGCGCAGACCGTGCAGAACATGGGCGTGAAAATCTACGAAAACAGCCCGGTCAACCACTGGCAGTCCGGCAGTCTGCGTACCGCCAAGGCCAGCGTGCGCAGCCGCTGGATCGTGCCCGCCGTGGAAGGTTATTCGGTGACCTTGCCGCCACTTGGCCGTTATCAATTGCCTGTGCAAAGCCTGATTGTCGCCACCGAGCCGCTGTCCGCTGCGACCTGGGACGAAATCGGCCTCAATCGCGGCCAGGCCTTCAGTGAATTCAGCCGTCAGGTCACCTATGGCCAGCGCAGTGCCGACAATCGTCTTATCTTCGGCGCCCGTGGCGGGTATCAGTTCGCCGGCAAGCTGCGCCATGACTTCAACCTCACCCGCGATGAGGTCGAACTGCGCCGCTATCTGTTCGGTGAACTGTTCCCGCAGCTGAAAAATGTGCAGATCACCCACGCCTGGGGCGGCAACCTTGGCATGTCGCGGCATTTCAAGCCGCACATGCTTTGCGACCGCGCCAACGGCATCGCGCTATCGGGCGGTTATGGCGGCGAGGGCGTCGGTGCCAGCAATCTCGGCGGCCGGACGCTGGCCGATCTGATTCTTGAGCGCGACAGCGAGCTCACCCAACAACCGTGGGTCCTGCCCGACGGTGGCATTCATGCGCTGCGTGCCTGGGAGCCAGAGCCATGCCGCTGGCTCGGCTACAACGCGATCATCAAAAGTTTCGTGCACGAAGACCAGACCCTGGCCAATCCCGCGACCGCGCCCTGGCGGCGCAAGCTCGCCAGCCGGGTTGCCGGGTTCATGGAAGGTTTCATGCACTGAACGTCGTTTCCCTCAATAAACAGGTCACGCCATGAGCATCACCCAATTCAAGAACGCCGCCACGCTTGAGCTCGAAGAATCCAACCCGGTCGCCGTGCCCCTCGGCGAACCCGTCGCAATTGCCTCGACCATCAGCGTCGAGCGCGACGACGGTGTTGAAACCGGCGTCTGGGAATGCACCCCGGGCCGCTGGCGGCGGCAGATCACCGCGCAGGAGTTCTGCCATTTCATTTCCGGGCGCTGCACCTTCACCCCCGACGGTGGCGGCGAAACCCTGCACATACAAGGCGGCGACGCACTGATGTTGCCAGCCAACACGCTCGGGATCTGGGATATCCAGGAAACCGTGCGCAAGAGCTACGTGCTGATTTTCTGATTGTTTGATCCTTTGATTGCCTGCCAACAAAAAAGCCCATACAGGAATCGCCTCATGATCCAGAAAACCCTCGCATTGGCGCCGCTGCTGCTGGCCGCTTCCGTCAGTCACGCGGCCGAGACGGTCAAGGTCTACAACTGGTCCGACTACATCGCCCCGGACACCACGAAGAATTTCCAGAAAGACACGGGCATCGGCGTCACCTATGACGTCTATGACAGCAACGAAACCCTCGACGGCAAGTTGATGACCGGCAAATCCGGTTACGACGTGGTTTTTCCGTCGAACCACTTCATGGCGCGGCAGATTCAGGGTGGGGCGCTGAAGAAACTCGACAAGAGTCAGTTGCCGAACTGGAAGAATCTAAACCCGGCGCTGCTCAAGGCCTTGCAGACCAACGACCCGAACAACGAGCACGGTTTCCCTTATCTGTGGGGCAGCACCGGTATCGGCTACAACATTGCCAAGGTCAAAGCGGCGCTGGGCGACAACGCGCCGGTGGATTCCTGGGATCTGATCTTCAAGCCTGAGTACATGGAAAAACTGCAGAAGTGCGGCGTGGCGATCCTCGACAACGGCCCGGAACTGCTCCCGGCGGCGCTCAACTACCTGGGCCTGCCGCACCACAGCAAGAATCCCGAAGACTACAAGAAGGCCGAAGCGCTGCTGATGAAAGTGCGGCCCTACGTCAGCTATTTCCATTCCTCGAAGTACACCAGTGACCTGGCCAACGGCGACATCTGCGTAGCGGTGGGCTTTTCCGGCGACATACTGCAAGCGGAGAACCGCGCCAAGGAAGCCAAGAACGGCGTCGAGATCGGTTATGCGATTCCCAAGGAAGGCGCGGCGATCTGGTTCGACATGGTCGCCATGCCCGCCGACGCACCAGACGAAAAGGCCGGCTACGCCTTCATGAATTACCTGCTGCGCCCCGATGTCATGGCCGGCATCAGCAACTACGTGCACTACGCCAATGGCAACGAACAGGCCGACAAACTCATCGATCCGGCGATCAGGAACGACACCAAGGTTTACCCGAGCGCGGAAATGATGGGCAAGCTGTTTGCACTGGAAGCCATGCCGCTGAATATCGACCGGATTCGTACGCGGGTGTGGAACAAGATACGGACGGGGAGTTGATCGAGGTCTACCGGGTGCTAAAGCGCCCGGCGTTACAGTGTTGGCGGGAATTAGCACGAAAAAACAGGGTTTGCACCTGTCATTGTTGACAGGTCCAGCTCCGCTGCAAATTGGATTTAATGCCTTGGCAGGAGGGCGAAATGTCGCCTTTCCTTACTGAGGATTTTAATGATGAGCAATGAGAATGGTCTGGAGAATGTATTGAAGGGAGCGGTGAAAAACCTTCGTAGTGGTAAGGAATTAAAATTCTTCGCCAGTGAAACCCATCGCGACGAGCAGGGAGGGACGCTCAGATTTCATGGCACGATGGTCGACCCGGAGGGCAATAGCAGCTTTCATCTTTCATCTATCGCAGTGAATCTCAGCAACAAGGCTGATGCCGGCACAGAGATTCCGCTCACGGACGCGCGAGTTCTTTTTGTGGCTTACACCCGCTCTGGGGCGACTACTGAACCCAGGCATTTTTACGCAGACAAGGAAAAGCCGGGCTTTGTGACGCTCCAGCATTCAGGGGATCGCATCAATGGTAAATTGCAATTCACAACTGAAGCCGTTGGAGACGACAGTTACGAGGTCGACGTGATCTTTGACCAGGGTCCTTCTCGATAAATCGCCCTACAGAAGTCGGTGGGTGCAACGAGGCTGCGATCTTTTGAATTTGACTTTTTGAAGGTCAATATCAAGAGATCGCAGCCCGTTGCACTCGTCAGCTCCTACGGGCCGAGTAAGTCGCAGAGTTGATATCAAAGCACTGGCACCGCTGACTGAAAGTGTGACTTGCCCAACAAATCCAAACTTAGCGATATTTAATATTTAAATAGAAAATCGTCAGACAATTTCCACCCTCGCCGCAACTAAAAACAAACTTTTCTCCCCGCACGCTTTGTTTACGGCAGTTTCCTGATACCACCAAATTGGATCGCAAAAAAACTCTTTACGACAGATTTCAAATTGTGTCAGGTTCGTTACGCCTTCATTGGGCGAGTGATAGGACGATCTCGCCAAAGATCGTCCTGTCGGACAAAAACTGTTCCATTGCTAAACAAGGAAGTGTGTTTATGTCGAAAGTTAAAACCAATGCTGTTGATTCCGCCGAACAGGCTTTCCAGCTGGCTGCATTCAGCTCGGCGTACAACCAGATCAATAGCTTCAGCCATCAGTACGACCGCGGCGGCAACCTCACGGTCAATGGCAAACCCTCGTACACCGTCGACCAGGCGGCTACCCAATTGCTGCGTGACGGCGCTGCCTACCAGGACAAGGACGGCAGCGGCAAGATCGAACTGACCTACACGTTCCTGACCTCGGCCTCGAACAGCACGATGAACAAGCACGGGATCAGCGGGTTCAGTCAGTTCAGCGCGCAACAGCAGGCGCAGGCCAAGCTCGCCATGCAGTCCTGGGCCGACGTGGCCAATGTCACCTTCACCGAGAGAGCCTCGGGCGGCGACGGGCACATGACCTTCGGTAACTACAGCGGTGGCCAGGATGGCGCTGCGGCGTTTGCCTATCTGCCGGGGACCGGCGCTGGTTATGACGGCACCTCGTGGTACTTGATCAACAGCGGTTACACGCAGAACAAGAACCCGGATCTGAACAACTACGGTCGTCAGACCCTGACCCACGAAATCGGCCATACCCTTGGCCTTGCGCACCCTGGCGACTACAACGCCGGCAACGGCAACCCGACCTACAACGATGCGACTTATGGCCAAGACACCCGTGGCTACAGCGTCATGAGTTACTGGAGCGAGAGCAACACCAACCAGAACTTCAGCAAGGGCGGCGTCGAAGCCTACTCGTCAGGCCCGCTGATGGATGACATCGCCGCGATCCAGAAGCTCTACGGCGCCAACACCAGCACCCGCACTGGTGATACCACCTACGGCTTCAATTCCAATGCCGGCCGTGATTTCCTCAGCGCATCGTCGTCGAGCGACAAAGTGGTGTTCTCGGTGTGGGATGCCGGCGGCAAGGACACTCTCGACTTCTCCGGTTTCACCCAAAACCAGAAGATCAACCTCAATGACGCTTCGTTCTCTGATGTGGGCGGCCTGGTCGGCAACGTGTCGATTGCCAAGGGCGCGATCATCGAGAACGCGATTGGTGGTTCGGGCAGTGATCTGTTGATCGGCAACAGCGTGGCCAACGAACTGAAGGGCGGTGCCGGCAACGACATCCTGTACGGCGCTGGTGGTGCTGACAAACTGTGGGGCGGTTCTGGTTCGGACACTTTCGTGTTCGCCGCCAGCTCGGATTCCAAGCCGGGTGCGATCGATCAGATCCTCGATTTCGTCAGCGGTCTGGACAAGATCGACCTGACCGGTATCACCAGCGGCGCGGGCCTGCACTTCGTCAACAGCTTCACCGGTTCGGCCGGCGATGCCGTGCTGACCTCGTCGGGCGGCAACAGCCTGTTGTCGGTGGATTTCTCCGGGCATGGCGTGGCTGACTTTATTGTCAGCACCGTGGGCCAGGCTGCGACCAGCGACATCGTCGCGTGATGTGAAGGGAAAGCGGCGCCCTGGCGTCGCTTTCTTCACTTGCATCGATAGCTGCTGTACGCAACGCTACAGGCTGGAGCGAAATTTCCCATGACCTACAGAGCTTTTACCTACACGGCATCGGCGTGGCTTTCAGCGGCGCTCGTTACGATTTCAGGAGCAACAGCGATGGCAAGCAGCCTCAGACTTGAAGAACCTTCCGTGTTTGCCGGAAAGTGGCAGGCAACACTGTCCAGCACAGTCGATGACCTGCGAGCGCAAAAGCTCCAGGACAAGCCTTCGAATACTTGTAGCGTCGAACTGCTCGCCAACAAGACCGTTGGCCAGGGCGCAGACTGTCTGGGTGCTTGGCTCGAGCAAGCTCCGATCGGCTGGTTTCCTGATCCTGACGGCTTGTCGATCACCGGTAACGAAGGCTCAAGAATCCAGTTTTTCAGCCGACAACGTGACGGGTTATATCTGGCGACTTTGAAGTCCGGGCTGATCGTCACGCTGGAACGTACGGCGCCCAATAACTGATCTGCCTTTTACAAACCAATATAGCTATAGCGATTCGTCGCATGGTTATAAGCAAGGTAAATAAAATCAACTGCGCCGCATTAATCCGCGCTAGTTGTTATGAAAGTGTAAATGGGCACCACGGAAGTGTATTCCGGGATGGTCGCTTAATTAATTGAAGTCGCGCCTCTCCAGGGCGATGAATACTGTTCAGGAAGAATCAATGAAGATGGCGAAGGCCCCAGCCACCGCTCCGTTAATCAAGGCACTGGGTGACTACAAGAGCATCTTGATCAGCGTCGGCTGTTTTACCGCGCTGATCAACGTGCTGATGCTGGTGCCGTCCATCTACATGCTGCAAGTCTATGACCGGGTGCTGTCGTCACAGAACGAAACCACCCTGGCAATGCTGTCGCTGATGGTGGTCGGCTTCTTCGCCTTTATCGGCCTGCTGGAAGTGATCCGCAGCTTTATCGTCATCCGCATCGGCAGCCAGTTGGAGCGCCGCTTCAATCTGCGCGTCTACCAGGCCGCATTCGAGCGCAATCTGTTCAAGGGCGAAGGCAACGCCGGGCAGTCGCTGGGCGACCTGACCCACATTCGCCAGTTCGTTACCGGCCCGGCGCTGTTCGCCTTCTTCGATGCGCCGTGGTTTCCGGTCTATCTGTTTGTCATCTATTTGTTCAATGTCTGGCTCGGCGTGCTGGCTACGGCGGGCGCGCTGTTGTTGATCGCGCTGGCCTGCCTCAACGAATACATGACCAAAAAGCCCCTCGGCGAAGCCGCCGGTTTTTCCCAGCAGTCCAGCCAGTTGGCCACCAGCCACTTGCACAACGCCGAAACCATTCAGGCGATGGGCATGCTCGGATCGCTGCGCAAGCGCTGGTTCGGGGTGCATTCGCGCTTCCTCGGCTTGCAGAACCAGGCCAGCGACACCGGCGCGGTGATCAGTTCACTGAGCAAGACCTTGCGCCTGTGCCTGCAATCGTTGGTGCTGGGCCTGGGCGCGTTGCTGGTGATCAAGGGCGACATGACGGCGGGGATGATGATCGCCGGTTCGATCCTGATGGGCCGCGTGCTGAGCCCGATCGACCAGTTGATCGCCGTATGGAAGCAGTGGAGCGGGGCGAAGCTGGCTTACCGCCGTCTCGATGCGCTGTTGCAGGCGTTTCCACCCAGCGACGAGGCGATGGCGCTGCCGGCACCGAAAGGCCAGATCACCTTCGAACAAGTCAGCGCCGGCCCGCCCGGGCAGCGTGCAGCCACTTTGCACATGGTCAATTTCAATCTGAGTGCTGGTGAAGTGCTCGGCGTGCTCGGCGCTTCCGGTTCCGGCAAATCGACGCTGGCTCGAGTGCTGGTCGGCGTGTGGCCGGTTCTGGGCGGCACCGTGCGCCTCGACGGCGCTGATATTCACCGCTGGAACCGCGATCAGCTTGGTCCTTACATCGGTTATCTGCCGCAAGACATCGAATTGTTCAGCGGCAGCATCGCCGAGAACATTGCGCGTTTCAGTGAAGCCGATCCGCAAAAAGTCGTAGCCGCCGCGCAACAGGCCGGCGTCCACGAAATGATCCTGCGCTTGCCGCAGGGCTACGACACCAAACTGGGCGAGGACGGCAGCGGCTTGTCCGGCGGCCAGAAGCAACGCGTGGCCCTGGCCCGCGCGCTGTATGGCACGCCAAGTCTGGTGGTGCTCGATGAGCCCAATTCCAACCTCGATACCGTCGGCGAAGCGGCATTGGCCAGCGCCATTGCGCAACTCAAGGCGCAAGGCACCACGGTGATTCTGGTCACGCACCGTTCTTCGGTATTGGCTCAGGCTGACAAGTTATTGGTGCTCAATGAGGGTCGTTTGCAGGCGTTCGGCCCGAGTCAGGATGTGCTCAAAGCACTTTCCGGCCAGCAGGAACAGCAACGCGAAAAAGCCGCACAAGCACCGGGCGGGCTCAGCATGAGCCGGCAGTATCAGCCCACGACAAGGAATTCGGGTGTATGAGCAGCGCCAGCATGAACACTGAAAACGAAGCGAACATGGAACACGCCTACCTAACCGAGCGCCCGGAACGCGATGCGAAATTCTTCGCGCGCCTGGGCTGGATTCTGGCCATCGTCGGCGCTGGCAGTTTCTTCACTTGGGCGGCACTGGCGCCGCTGGATCAGGGCATTCCAGTGCAGGGCACCGTGGTGGTGTCGGGCAAACGCAAGGCTGTGCAGTCGATGAGCAGCGGCGTGGTCAGCCGGATTCTGGTGCGCGAAGGCCAGATCGTGAAGCAGGGCCAGCCACTGTTCCGCCTCGATCAGACGCAGGTCGCCGCCGATGTGCAATCGCTGCAAGCGCAGTACCGCATGGCCTGGGCCAGCCTCGCGCGCTGGCAGGCCGAGCGCGACAACCTCAAACAGGTGACCTTTCCGCCTGAATTGAGCAACGACCCGGACCCGCGCCTGGCGCTGGTGCTGGAAGGCCAGCGGCAACTGTTCAGCAGCCGCCGCGAAGCGTTCTCCCGGGAGCAAGCGGCACTGCGCGCCAACATCGAAGGCGCCACTGCACAACTGGCCGGCATGCGCCGCGCCCGCAGCGACCTCAATGCCCAGGCCAGTTCCTTGCAGCAACAGTTGAGCAACCTGCAACCGCTGGCCGACAACGGCTACATCCCGCGCAACCGCTTGATGGACTACCAGCGGCAACTGTCGCAAGTGCAGCAGCAGTTGGCGGAAAACACCGGTGAAAGCGGCCGCGTGGAGCAGGGCATCCTTGAATCGCGCCTGAAGTTGCAGCAGCACGGCGAGGAATACCAGAAGGAAGTGCGCACGCAACTGGCCGATGCGCAGCTGAAAAGCGTGACGCTGTCCGAACAGCTGACCTCCGCCGGTTTCGACCTGCAACACAGCGAGATCCTCGCCACCGCCGATGGCGTGGCGGTCAACCTCGGTGTGCACACTGAAGGCGCCGTGGTGCGTCAGGGCGAAACGCTGCTGGAGATCGTTCCGCAAGGCACCACCCTGGAAGTGGAAGGGCACTTGCCGATCAACCTGATCGACAAGGTCGGCACGCATTTGCCGGTGGACATTCTGTTTACCGCGTTCAACCAGAGCAAAACCCCGCGCGTGCCCGGCGAAGTCAGCCTGATCTCCGCCGACCAGATGGTTGATGAGAAAACTGGCGTGCCGTATTACGTGTTGCGCAGCAGCGTCAGCGATCAGGCGATGGAAAAGCTCAACGGTCTGGTGATCAAGCCCGGCATGCCGGCGGAAATGTTCGTGCGCACCGGTGAGCGTTCACTCCTCAACTACCTGTTCAAACCGCTGCTTGATCGCGCCGGTTCTGCGTTGACCGAGGAATAAGGATGTTCGGCTGTATGAAAAAGCTTTGCATGCTGGGGGCCGCAATGACGCTGCTCGCGAGTCACTCGGCAGTCGCGGCCATGGGGCCGTTCGAGATTTACGAACAGGCGTTGCGCAATGATCCGGTGTTCCTTGGCGCGATCAAGGAGCGTGATGCGGGTCTGGAGAACCGTGCGATTGGCCGCGCCGGCCTGCTGCCTCGGATCGGTTACACCTACAACAAGGGCCGCAACTCGTCCAAGGCGACGTCTCTGGATGATCGTGCGCGCAATCGCACCGATGAGCGCAACTACAACAGTTACGGCTCGGCGCTCACGGTGCAGCAACCGCTGCTCGATTACGAGGCTTATGCGGCGTATCGCAAAGGTGTGGCGCAGTCGTTGTTCGCCGACGAAGCGTTTCGCGGCAAGAGTCAGGAACTGTTGGTGCGCGTGCTGGATAACTACACCAAAGCCTTGTTCGCCCAGGACCAGATCGACATCGCCCAGGCGAAGAAGAAGGCCTACGAGCAACAGTTCCAGCAGAACGAACACATGTTCAAGCAGGGCGAGGGCACGCGCACCGATATTCTCGAAGCCGAGTCGCGCTATGAGCTGGCGACTGCCGAGGAGATCGAAGCGCGCAACGAGCAGGATGCCGCTTTGCGCGAGCTGGGCGCGCTGGTGGGCGTGCCGGCGGTGGACATCGGCGATCTGGCGCCGCTTGGTCAGCAATTCCAGACCTTCACCCTGCAACCGGCCAACTTCGACACCTGGCATGAACTGGCGATCAGCAACAACCCGAACCTCGCTTCGCAGCGGCAGGCCGTGGAAGTGGCGCGCTACGAAGTCGAGCGCAACCGCGCCGGGCATCTGCCGAAAGTCAGTGCTTATGCCTCGATGCGCGACAACGAGTCCGAAAGCGGCAACACCTATAACCAGCGCTACGAAACCAACACCATCGGCCTGGAAGTCAGCGTGCCGCTGTACGCCGGCGGCGGGGTATCGGCCTCCACACGGCAGGCCAGCCACACCATGGAACAGGCTGAGTACGAACTGGATGGCAAGACCCGCGAAACCTTGATCGAACTGCGCCGCCAGTTCAGCGCCTGCCTGTCCGGGGTGAGCAAATTGCGCGCTTATCAGAAGGCCCTGAAGTCGGCCGAGGCGCTGGTGGTCTCGACCCGACAAAGCATTCTGGGCGGCGAACGCACCAATCTCGATGCGTTGAATGCCGAGCAGCAACTGTTCACCACCCGCCGGGATTTGGCCCAGGCGCGCTACGACTACCTGATGGCCTGGACCAAATTGCATTACTACGCCGGGACGCTGAATGAGCAGGATCTGGCGCGGGTGGACGAAGCATTTGTGGTCGCGCAACAGCCCTCACCCTGACCCTCTCCCAGAGGCAGAGGGGACCGCGATAGCTGCATCGACGTGAACGACCGAGCCGGACGCAGGTTTTGACATCAACACAAATCGGCTCCCTCTCCTCGGGGAGAGGGCTGGGGTGAGGGGAACGGGCGACACCGCAATTCAGCCCTGACCAAAACAACAAAAACGAGAGTGATGAACATGGACGTACGCATCAAGCCGATCTCGGTCGGTACCCTGTTGCTTGTGATTTCTGCAAACCAGGCTCAGGCCCAATACCTGGAACCCGGCCAGCCCAGCAATCCGGCCAGTTGGCGCAGTGCCGAGTTCCTGCGCGACTGGGGCCTGCAACGCATGCAGGCCGATCAAGCCTACGCAGCCGGCATCACCGGCAAGGGCGTGAAGATCGGCGCGCTCGATTCCGGTTTCGATGCCGCCCACCCGGAATTCTCCGCCGATCGCTATCACCCGGTCTCGGCCAGCGGCAGCTACGTTGATGGCTCAGCGTTCAATGTCGACGGCACGCTCAACCCCAACAACGATTCCCACGGCACTCACGTGGTCGGCACCATGGGCGCCGCCCGTGATGGCAGCGGCATGCATGGGGTGGCGTACAACGCGCAAATCTACGTCGGCAATACCAACAAGAACGACAGTTTCCTTTTCGGCCCAAGCCCTGATCCGCGTTATTTCAAAGCGGTGTACGACAGCCTCGCCGACGCCGGCGTGCGGGCGATCAATAACAGTTGGGGCAGTCAGCCGCCGGATGTCAGCTATCGCACCCTGGCCGACCTGCACGCCGCCTACGCGCAGCACTGGAACAAGGGCACCTGGCTCGACGCCGCTGCCGACGTTTCGCGGCGCGGTGTGATCAATGTCTTCAGCGCCGGCAACAGCGGTTACCCGAACGCCAGCGTGCGCTCGGCGCTGCCGTACTTTCAGCCGGATCTGGAAGGCCACTGGCTGGCGGTGTCCGGGCTCGATCAGAGCAACCAGCAGAAGTACAACCAGTGCGGGATCGCCAAGTACTGGTGCATCACCACGCCGGGGGCGAAGATCGACAGCACCATTCCTGGCGGCGCTTATGCGATCAAGTCCGGCACCTCGATGGCGGCGCCGCACGCGACCGGCGCCCTGGCGCTGGTGATGGAGCGTTATCCGTACATGAACAACCAGCAGGCGCTCGAAGTGCTGCTGACCACCGCTACCCAGCTCGATGGCTCGGTCACCAACGCACCGAACGAGCGCGTCGGCTGGGGCGTCGCCAATCTCGACCGGGCGATGCTCGGACCGGGACAATTGCTCGGTGCGTTCGATGCCAATCTGGGGGCAGGGCAGAGCGATGTCTGGAGCAACGACATCTCCGACAACGCGCTGCTCCAGCGCCAGCGCGAAGACCTCGCCGAGCACAGCGCCTGGCAGCAAACCCTGCAGGACAAAGGCTGGCAGAACGGGCTCCCCACCGGCGCCAGTCAGCAGGACCAGAGCGATTACGCCGTCGGCATGCTGCGTGATGCGGCAGCGGCGAACCGGGTGTACGAGGGCAGCCTGATCAAGTCCGGTGCCGGACAATTGCTGCTCAGCGGCGCAAACACCTATCGCGGCCCGACCACGGTCAACGGCGGTCTGCTGACAGTCAACGGTTCGCTGACCTCAGCGGTCACCGTCAACAACAGCGGCACCCTCGGCGGCTCCGGACGCATCGGCGCGTTGACCGCCAACAGCGGCGGCCGGGTCGCACCGGGCAATTCCATCGGCACCTTGAACGTCGGCGGTGATGTGACATTCGCCCCGGGCTCGACGTACGCCGTTGAGCTATCGCCTGCCAGCAGCGACCGCATCGTTGCCGGCGGCACGGCAACCGTCAGCGGCGCCAGCGTCAGCCTGGCGCTGGAAAACAGCCCGACCTTGCTCAGCAGCGCCGAAGCGCAAAGCCTGCTTGGCCGCCAGTACAACATCCTGCAAGCGGCCGGCGGCGTGCAGGGACAGTTCGCTGCGGTGGTGCCGAACTACCTGTTCATCGGCGGCGCCCTCGACTACGCCGCAACCGGCATTCTGCTGAATATCCAGCGCAATGCCACAAGCTTCGCCAGCGTCGGGCAAACGCCGAACCAGCGCTCGGTGGCGGCGGCAGTCGAAGGTCTGGGCGCCGGCAATTCAGTTTACGAAAGCGTGCTTCGTGCACCGACTCAAGCCTCGGCGCAGCAAGCCTTCCAGCAACTGAACGGCGAGATTTATCCGGCACTGGGAACAATGCTGATCAACGACAGCCGCCAGTTGCGTGATGCGGTCGGCGAGCGGTTGCACGATGAATCGGCGACCCGCAGCAACGGCTGGATCAAAGCCCTCGGCGCCTGGGGCAGCACCGATTCGGGCCACGACACGGCCGGCTACAACACCTCGATCGGCGGCCTGCTGGCGGGTGTCGACGGCGCGCTGGACGAGCAGACCCGCATCGGTCTGGTCACCGGCTACAGCGACAGCTCCTTGAGCATGGGCTCGGGCACGCATTCCTCGGCGAAAGTCGACAGCTATCACCTCGGCGCTTACGCCGGGCACGACATCGGCGCGTGGCGCTTGAGCACTGGCGCGGCCTACAGCTGGCATCGCGGCGAAGTGAAGCGCGATCTGCAATACGACGACGTCAGCGCCAAGCAGAAGGCCAAAGTCGACGCAACCACCACCCAAGTCTTCGCCGAGGCGGCGTATCGCTTGCAGTTGCAAGCGCTGGCGCTGGAACCGTTTGCCAACCTGACTTACCTGCATCTGGACACCGAGGGCTTCACCGAGAAGGGCGATGCCGCTGCCTTGAAAAGCTCTGGCGATCAGCGCGACGTGGTGTTGAGCACTCTGGGCATGCGGGCGAGCAAAACCTTCAATCTTTCCAGCCAGCAGGCGCTGGACGTCAGCGCTCGTCTCGGCTGGCAGCACAGCCTCAGCGATATCGATTCCGAGCAACATGTGCGCTTTGCCAATGGCGGCACGCCGTACGCGGTGGAGAGCTCGGCGCTGGTACGCGATGCAGCGCTGGTCGGCGTGCAGGCCAGTCTGGCCCTGAGCAAGGATGTGCGGGTCAACCTCGATTACACCGGCCAACTGGCCAGCCGCGAGAACCTGCATGGCGTGGGCTTGAGCCTGAACTGGCAGTTCTGATTGCATGTGTTTGAGCCACCGTGGCGAGGGGATTTATCCCCGCTCGACTGCGCAGCAGTCGCAAAACCTGTGTTTACGTGGGTTGGAAAAATTCCTTGGGGGGTCGCTTCGCAACCCAACGGGGATGAATCCCCTCGCCACAGCTATTGAAACAACCGGATTTTTCGCAACATCACTAAGGAAGGTCGTGGATGGATAACAACAATACCCCCGCGCAATCGGGTGGCCGCTTTGCCCTGAAAACCCTGACAGTCGCCATGCTCTGTGCCAGTGCGATGGCGCAGGCAGCGCCTTACGTGGAAAACGGCCGCAACGGCGATCCGTCGAGCTGGCGCAGCAATGAATTCAAAG
This sequence comes from Pseudomonas sp. AC083, assembly GCF_979253165.1. NCBI lineage: Bacteria > Pseudomonadati > Pseudomonadota > Gammaproteobacteria > Pseudomonadales > Pseudomonadaceae > Pseudomonas > Pseudomonas sp. AC083. Next base: position 508,226 of record NZ_CEEDDH010000001.1, on the reverse strand, counting down.
CCGACTGGGGCCTGGGCGCGATCGGCGCGGATTACGCCTACGCCGCCGGCTACACCGGCAAAGGCGTGAAACTGGGCATCTTCGATCAGCCGGTCTACGCCGCGCATCCGGAGTTCTCTGGCAGTAACAAAGTCGTCACCCTGGTCACCAGCGGTATCCGCGAATACACCGACCCGTATATTCCGGTGAAAGCCGGCGACGCGTTCCGCTATGACGGTTCGCCCTCGGTCGGCTCCGATGGCAAGCTCGGCGCCCATGGCACCCACGTCGGCGGTATCGCGGCGGGCAGTCGCGACGGCGGGGTGATGCACGGCGTCGCTTTCGGGGCGCAGATCATCAGCGCCGACAACGGCGACCCGGGGCCTGAAGACGGCATCGTGCGTGGCAACGACGGCGCGGTGTACAAGGCCGGCTGGGATGCGCTGATCGCCAGCGGGGCGCGGATCATCAACAACAGCTGGGGCATCGGCATCACCGACCGCTTCGACCTCGGCGGACGCGATCCGGCGTATCCGCACTTCACCGTCAACGACGCGCAGTTGCAGTTCAACGAAATCCGCACGCTGCTCGGCACCAAACCCGGCGGCGCCTACGACGGCGCGATTGCCGCCGCACGCAGCGGCATCGTCACTATTTTTGCCGCCGGCAACGACTACAACCTGAACAACCCGGATGCCATTGCCGGCCTCGGCTACTTCGTTCCGGACATCGCGCCGAACTGGATCACCGTCGCCGCATTGCAGCAGAACCCGGACACCGCCAGCGCCAATCCGTACGTGATCAGCACGTTCTCCTCGCGCTGCGGCTACACCGCCAGTTACTGCGTGTCGGCGCCAGGCACCAAGATCTACAGCTCGATCATCGAAGGCACCAACGCCGACAACTTGACCACCGGCTACAAGAATTACAACGGCACCTCGATGGCCGCGCCACATGTGGCCGGTTCCATCGCGGTGTTGATGGAGCGCTTCCCGTATATGTCCGGCGATCAGGTCGCCAGCGTGTTGCGCACCACCGCCACCGACCTCGGCGCACCGGGCATCGACGCCTTGTACGGCTGGGGCATGATCAACCTGCGCAAGGCCATCGATGGCCCGGCGATGTTCGTCACCGAGCAGGACATTCCCGAGGAATTCCGCGTGCAGGGCGCTTACGGCTCCGGCCAGTTCGTGGCTGACTTGCCGGGCATCGGCGCGATCATCGATCAGGGCAAACCGACCGAGCGGGTGTGCAGCGACATCACGTGCGGCCTCGACACCTGGCGCAACGACATCGGCGGCCACGGCGGTCTGACCAAGCAAGGCATCGGCACTTTGGTGCTGACCGGCAACAACACTTACAGCGGCCCGACCCTGGTCAATCAGGGCCGTCTGGCCATCAACGGTTCGCTGCAATCGGCGGTCACCGTCAACAACGGCGGCATCCTCGGCGGCAATGGCCGCATCGGCGCGCTGGCGGTGAACAGCGGCGGCACCGTGGCGCCGGGCAATTCCATCGGCACCCTGAATGTGGCAGGTGACGTGACTTTCGCGCCGGGTTCGACCTACGCCGTAGAGCTGTCGCCAACCAGCAGCGATCAGATCGTCGCAGGTGGCAAAGCCGTCATCGACGGCGCCACGGTGAGCCTGTCGCTGGAAAACAGCCCGACCCTGCTCAGCACCGGCGAAGTGCAAAGCCTGCTCGGCACTCGCTACAACATTCTGCAAGCGGCGGGCGGCATTGAAGGGCGCTTCGGGCAGGTCTTGCCGAATTACGCCTTCCTTGGCGGCACTCTGGATTATTCGGCGGACGGCATTCAACTGGCGGTCGGGCGCAATGAGGCATCGTTCGCCAGCGTCGGTCTGACGCCGAACCAGCGCGCCGTCGGTGCGGCTGCTGAACGTCTGGGCGCGGGCAATGCGCTGTTCGAAACCCTGTTGCTGTCGCCCAACGCGGCGTCGGCGCAGCAGGCCTTTCAACAGTTGTCCGGCGAGATTCACCCGGCCATCGGCACGTTGCTGATCAACGACAGCCGTTACCTTCGCGAAGCCGTCGGCGAACGCCTGCGTGAGCGTGATCTGTTCAATGCCGATGCGCCGACTGACGATCGCAGCAACGTCTGGGTCAAGGTTCTCGGCTCGTGGGGCGAGAGTGATGGCGGGCACGACAATGCCGATTCCAACAGCTCCATCGGCGGGCTGCTGGCTGGCGTCGACGGTCTGATTGCTGAAGATACCCGTCTCGGTTTCGTCACCGGTTACAGCGACAGCTCGTTGAGCATGGGCAGCGGCACGCATTCGTCGGCCTCGGTCGACAGCTACCACTTGGGTGCGTATCTGGGCCATGAAATCGACGCGTTGCGCCTGACGGTCGGCGGCGCCTACAGCTGGCATCGCATCGATGTGAAGCGTGATCTGCAGTTCGGCGACGTCAGCGGCAAACAGAAAACCAAGCGTGATGCGACCACCGCGCAACTGTTCACCGAGGCCGCATATGATCTGGGCCTGCAACCGATGAACCTGGAGCCGTTCGCCAATCTGTCCTACGTGCACCTCAACACCGACAGCTTCACCGAGAAAGGTGACGCGGCCGCGCTCAAGGGTGGTGAAGACAACCGCGACGTGGTGCTGTCGACCCTCGGCGTGCGCGCCAAGCGCAGTTTTGCCGTGTCGGACAAGCATCAGCTGGAACTGGGCGCCAGCCTCGGCTGGCAGCACAACCTGAGCAGCGTCGATGCCGACAGCCATCTGGCCTTCGCCAACGGCAACAGCGCGTTCACCGTGCAGAGCGTGTCGATGGATCGTGACGCTGCCGTGGTCGGCGTGCGCGCCGGGCTGGCGCTCAATCGCGACGTGCGGGTCAACCTCGACTACAACGGCCTGATCGGCTCGAACGAGAAAGATCACGGCGTCGGTCTGACCCTCGACTGGCAGTTCTGAGGCGTAACCGGCAGCGCTTCGCGGGCTGCCGGTTTTTCAAGGAAAAGGAGCGCTGCACATGGGATTGTTCGATTACAAAAATGCCGACGGCAAGGGGCTTTACAGTGATGCCATCGCACTGACGCTCTATGCCTACACGCCCACCGGCAAACCATTGCCGGCCACCGCGTGGGCACCGGTCACGGCGACGGCGCTGGGCTATCAGGGCAAGGTCGGCGCGCAAGGCACGTTCTTCGGTGAACAGGACGGCTTCACCAGCGCCGAGGCCGAAGTGCTCGGCAAGTACGACGCTGCGGGCCAACTGATCGGCCTCGGCATTGCCTTTCGCGGCACCGGTGGGCTGGGTTACAGCGACACTTTCGGCGATCTGAAAAACAATCTGCTGGCAGCGGTCGGGCCGTCGGATTACGCCAGCAACTACGCGAAAAACGCCTTCGACAATCTGCTCAAGGCCGTCGCCGCTTTCGCGATCGCCAACGGTATTGCCGCCAAGGATGTGTTGATCAGCGGCCATAGCCTCGGCGGGCTTGGGGTTAATAGTGTTGCTGAATTGAGCGCGGACAACTGGGGAGGCTTTTACAAGGATGCCAATTACATCGCCTTCGCCTCGCCGACCCAGAGTTCCGGCAGCCAGGTGCTCAATATCGGTTTCGAAAACGATCCGGTGTTCCGTGTGCTAGATGGCACCACGTTCAGCACGGCGTCGATGGGCAAGCACGACAAGCCCCACGAATCGACCACCGACAACCTCGTCAACTTCACCGATAACTACGCCTCCACGGCGCAAAACCTGGTGCCGTTCAGCATCGCCAATCCGCTGAACTGGTCGGCGCACAGTTCACTGGGCTACGCCGATGGCTTGAATCGGGTGATCGATTCGGCGTTCTACAACCTGACCGAGCGCGACTCGACGATCATCATCGCCAATCTCGACGAGGCATCGCGGAGCAAGACCTGGGTCGAGGACCTGGGCCGCAGCGGCGAGCCGCACAACGGCAGCACCTTCATCATCGGCACGCAGAGCAGCGACTGGCTCAAGGGCGGCGCGGGTAACGACTTTATTGAAGGACTGGACGGCGATGATCGTTTCCGCGATGACGGCGGTTACAACGTCATTTTTGGCGGCCAGGGCCATAACACCTTCGAACTGCAAAAGCCGCTGCAGAACTTCAGCTTCGCCAACGACGGCGACGGCACGCTGTACGTGCGCGACGCCTACGGCGGCGTCAGCCTGACCCGCGACATCGGCGCGCTGGTCAGTAAAGAGGCCGGTTCGTGGTGGGGCAGCAAGGAGATCACTTGGGGTGTCACCGCCAAGGGTTTGAGCAATGGCAGCGAACTGACCCAGTACAACCATTCGCTCAGCGGTGATGGTTATGGCAATGCCTTGCATGCCACGGCCGATGGCGACTGGCTGTTCGGCCTTGGTGGCGATGATCAACTGATCAGCGACAAGTCGCAGGTGACTTTCGTGGGTGGCGCCGGCAACGACGTGATGACGGCGGTGGGTGGCCACAACACCTTCCTGTTCAGCGGCGCGTTCGGTTTCGATGCGATCAATGGTTATCAGGGCAGCGACAAACTGCTGTTCATGGGCGTCGAGGGCGCAGGGCAGGGTTATGACTACAAGCAGCATGCCGCGCAGTCTGGTTCCGACACCGTGCTGAAGATTGGCGATTTTGCCGTGACGCTGATTGGCGTCGGCGTGGCTAACCTGACGGACTCGAGTTTCGTCTTCGCCTGATTCCGAAGTTGCAGGAGATCTCATTGTGGGAGCAAGCCTGCTCGCGAATGCGCTGGTTCAGGCGATTGTGATGTTGAATGTGCTGCCGCCTTCGCGAGCAGGCTCGCTCCCACAGGTACGGCGTACACATGATCGTTCCCACGCGCCGCAAAGGAATGCAGCCGGGGACGAAGATCGCAGCCTCCGGCAGTTCCTGCAGAGGCTGTGCACGATGTAATGAATGCTCCGGAGCCCCGCGCTCTGGCTGTGAGCTATCTCTGACAATTCCAACAACAAGAGAGGCAATGGCAATGGGTGTATACGACTACAAAAACTTCGGCACAGCCGATTCCGCGGCGCTGTTCAGCGATGCCATGGCGATCACGCTGTATTCCTATCACAACCTCGATAACGGCTTCGCCGCGGGCTACCAGCACAACGGCTTCGGCCTCGGCCTGCCGGCGACGCTGGTCACGGCGTTGATCGGCGGCACCGATTCGCAAGGGGTGATCCCCGGTATCCCGTGGAATCCCGATTCGGAAAAACTCGCCCTCGAGGCCGTGCAAAAGGCCGGCTGGACGCCGATCAGCGCGGCGCAATTGGGCTACGACGGCAAGACCGATGCACGCGGGACGTTCTTCGGCGAGAAGGCCGGCTACACCAGCGCGCAAGTGGAAATCCTCGGCAAGTACGACGCTCAGGGTCACCTCACCGAACTGGGGATCGCCTTTCGCGGCACCAGCGGCCCGCGCGAAATCCTCATTGGCGATTCAATTGGCGACGTGATCAACGATCTGCTCGCCGCGTTCGGCCCGGCCGATTACGCAAAAAACTACGTCGGCGAAGCCTTCGGCAATCTGCTCAACGATGTCGTCGCATTCGCCCGGGCCAACGGCCTCAGCGGCAAGGACGTGCTGGTCAGCGGTCATAGCCTGGGCGGCCTGGCGGTGAACAGCATGGCTGACTTGAGCGCTGGCAAGTGGGGCGGTTTCTTTGCCGACTCCAACTACATCGCCTACGCCTCGCCGACGCAAAGCAGCGGCGACAAGGTGCTGAATATCGGCTACGAAAACGACCCGGTGTTTCGCGCCCTCGACGGCTCGACTTTCAGCAGCGCTTCAGTGGGCGTGCACGACGCGCCGCATGCCTCGACCACCGATAACATCGTCAGCTTCAACGATCACTACGCCTCGAACGCCTGGAACGTGCTGCCGTATTCGATCCTGAATATCCCGACGTGGATTTCGCACCTGCCCACTGGCTACGGCGACGGCATGACCCGCGTGCTCGAATCGAAGTTCTACGACCTGACCAGCCGCGACTCGACAATCATCGTCGCCAACCTGTCCGACCCGGCGCGGGCCAGCACGTGGGTGCAGGACCTCAACCGCAACGCCGAAACCCACAAGGGCAGCACCTTCATCATCGGCAGTGACGGCAACGACCTGATCCAGGGCGGCAGCGGCAATGACTATCTGGAAGGCCGCGCCGGCAATGACAGCTTCCGCGACGGCGGCGGCTACAACATCATTCTGGGCGGGCAGGGCAGCAACACCCTCGACTTGCAGCAGACGGTGAAGAACTTCGATTTCGCCAACGACGGCGCTGGCCACCTGTACATCCGCGATGCCAACGGCGGGATCAGCATCACCCGTGACATTGGCAGCATCGTCAGCAAAGAGCCGGGGTTTCTCTGGGGCGTGTTCAAGGATGACGTGCTACATGGCGTCACGGCCACGGGGTTGAAAGTCGGCAGTAACCTCACCGCTTATGAATCGAGCGTTAGAGGAACGGCCGGCGCTGACACAATGAAGGCGCATGCCGGCGGTGACTGGCTGTTCGGGCTGGAGGGCAATGATCATTTGCTCGGCGGCGCGGGCAATGACGTATTTGTCGGTGGTGCGGGCAATGACCTGATGGAATCGGGCGGTGGGGCGGATACGTTTCTGTTCAACGGCGTGTTTGGCCAGGATCGGGTCGTTGGCTATACGGCCGATGACAAACTGGTGTTTCTTGGCGTGCAGGGCGTGTTGCCGGGGGATGATTTGCGAGCCCATGCATCGGCGGTCGGGCAGGATACTGTGCTGACGTTTGGTGCGGATTCGGTGACGCTGGTGGGGGTGGCGCTGGGGAGCTTGAGCGCCGACGGGGTGGTTATCGCCTGAGGTTGAAGCAGGGCCTGTGCCGGCCCCTTCGCGAGCAGGCTCGCTCCCACAGGGGATTTGTGGACGACGCAGATCCAGTGTGTGATCGTTCCCACGCGCAGCAAAGGAATGCAGCCCGGGACGCTCTGCGTCCCCCTCGAGAGCCGAACGCGGAGCGTCCGTGGAGGCATTCCTTTGCTGCGCATGGGAACGATCATTCAGGCCAAGTCAGTCTTCCTTGCGCACGGTTGCTACTTCATCGGCGCGAACCTTGACCTTGGCGCCGGAAATGTCCTCGAACTCATAGAAACCGTCCTCGGTCTCGGTCTTCGGCATGTCCTCGGTCAGGTACTGGGTGCCGTTCTGCAACGTCACCACGGTCTGGGTCGAACAGCCGCCCAGCGCCAATAGGGCGGCGACCGCTACAGGAATGCCCAGCATCTTGATTTTCATACCCACCTCTGACTCCTTGCTTGAATGTGATTGCGGGCATTGTCGGCCCTGTAACGCGGTTGGTGCCAGCAGCGGCGGAAAAGTTCGATGGCGGCGCGAAAAAATGCCATTGATCTTTTTCCGTTTGCGCCGGGCGGGGCTGAGCTGTTATCTGTACGCATAACCAGTGTTCGCTTGCCGTGGCTTTGAATTCCCGTGACCTCCAACCCTCTCGACGATCCGTTCTATTACCTCAAAAACTTCCGGCAAGTGCTTGATTGGCTTGGGCTTCGCTATGCCGATGTGATGAGCACAAGCGAGCACGGCTTCATTCGCGACTTCAACACGCTGCCGCAAGCCTCGCAGGGATTGTTGGTACGCATGGTCATGCGCAAGGGCATTCACTTTCGCGCGAGCAAACTCAACTATCTGGAAATCGGCGACATTGCCGAGGCGGCGCGGCCGTTGCTCGATCACGGCTGGCTCGACGAACACGCTGCGCTGACCTTGGCAGAGTTGTTCGATGTCTTGCTCAAGGCCGAGCTCCTGCAAGCGTTCGGCACCTTTATAGAACAGCCGAAAGGGCGCAAGGACGAGTGGCTGCCGGTGCTGGCCGAACAGTTCAGCGAGGCGCAGCCCCTGCGTGTCTGGGCGCCGCAACTGGCTGATCGGCTGTTCAGCCTGACCCTGATGGACCTGTGCGATCGCCTGCGGTTGATGTTCTTCGGCAATCTGTATCAGGACTGGTCGGAGTTCGTCCTGGCCGACTTGGGCATCTTCACTTATGAAAAAGTCGAGTTCTGTGCCGATTCCCGAGGTCTGCGCAGTCGCGAAGACGTCGACGCCTGCCTGTTCCTGCATCAGTGCCAACTGCGTTTCGAGGCCGGCGAACCGCTGGACGAGATCGTCGAGCAGATCAACGCCGTGCAATTCGACAACCCGTGGCTGCGCCGCCGGCAAGCCAAGGCGTTGTTCCAGATCGGCCAGTACGCCGAGCGCATCGGCGACTTTGCCCTGGCCCTGACTGTTTACCGCGACTGCGCTTATCCGGGCGCACGGCTGCGCATGATCCGTGTGCTCGAACGCTGCGGCGAATACGCGCTGGCGCTGGAGCTCGGCACGCTGGCTGAACAGGCACCGCAAAGCGCGGCCGAGCAACAAGGTTTGCAACGCATCGTCCCGCGTCTGCGGCGTAAACTCGGTGGCCCGCCGCTCAAGCGCGCCAAGGCCAGAGAGGTCGAGCGCCTCGACTTGCACCTGCCGCGCACCGATCCGGCGCGGTCGGTGGAATTTCACGTACAAGCGCACTTGCACGCCGATGACGGCCCGGTGCATTACGTCGAGAACAGCCTGATCAACTCGCTGTTCGGCCTGTTGTGCTGGCCGGCGATCTTCGCGCCGTTGCCGGGTGCGTTCTTTCACCCGTTCCAGCGCGGCCCGGTGGATCTGCTCAGCGAAGACTTCCTCGAGCGCCGCGCCGAACTGTTTCAGGCCTGCCTGGGCGAACTCGATGACGGCCGCTACGCCGAGACCATCCGCCAGCGCTTCGTCGACAAGTGGGGCATCCAGTCGCCATTCGTGTTCTGGGGCGCGCTCAACGAAGACTTGCTGGAACAGGCGCTGGCCTGTCTGCCCGCCGAACACCTGAAACACTGGTTCAATCGCCTGCTGCTCGACATCAAGGCCAACCGCGCCGGCATGCCGGACCTGATCCAGTTCTGGCCGCAGCACAAGACCTACCGGATGATCGAAGTCAAAGGCCCCGGCGACCGCTTGCAAGACAATCAACTGCGCTGGCTGGAGTTCTGCCACGAGCACCAGATGCCGGTGGCCGTGTGTTACGTGCAATGGGCGGAGCAGAGCGCTTGAGTTACAGCGTTGCCGTGCGTGCGCTGGGCGAGTTCACCGCCAAGACCGGCGACCTCGACCTGCGCTTCACCCCGTCACCGACCGCGCTGGAAGGCATCGTCGGCCATCGCACCGTGGCCTCGCGGCGCAGCGAGCAGTACCAGAGCGAAGTGGCGCTGCAAGGCGAATTCGGCGCACTGAAGGTCAAGGGCAGGGCGGATGGTTACGACCCGGCGCAAAACTGCCTGGAAGAAGTCAAAACCTATCGCGGCGACCTGAGCAAGCAACCGGCCAATCACCGCCAGTTGCACTGGGCGCAGGCGAAGATCTACGGCTGGTTGATGTGCCAGAAACTGCAATTGCAGCAGATCAATCTGGCGCTGGTGTATTTCGACGTCGTCAGCGAAAAGGAAACCTGCCTGGTTGAATCCCACAGCGCCGAGTCGCTTCAGGGGTTTTTCGCGCAGCAGTGCGCTTTGTTCCTGCAATGGGCCGAGCAGGAAATGGCCCACCGCGAAGCGCGCAATCTGGCCGCGCAGCAACTGGCGTTCCCGCACACGGATTTTCGTCCCGGCCAACGGCATCTGGCCGAATCAGTGTTCAAAGCCGTCAGCACCGGTCGCTGCCTGATGGCCCAGGCGCCGACCGGCATCGGCAAAACCCTTGGCACGCTGTTTCCGATGCTCAAGGCCCTGGCGCCGCAGCAACTGGACAAGGTGTTCTTTCTCACCGCCAAGACGCCGGGGCGCAAACTGGCGCTGGATGCCAGTCAGGTGTTGTTCAAGCAAGCGCCGGATCTGCCGTTGCGGGTGATGGAAATGGTCGCCCGCGACAAGGCCTGCGAACATCCGGACAAAGCCTGTCATGGCGAATCCTGCCCGCTGGCCCAGGGTTTTTATGATCGCTTGCCTGCCGCCCGCGAAGCTGCCAGCCGCATCAACCTGCTCGATCAGGCAGCGATGCGTGAAGTCGCCGCGCAGCACAGCGTGTGCCCGTATTACCTGAGTCAGGAAATGGCCCGCTGGGCGGACGTGGTGGTTGCCGACTACAACTATTACTTCGACTTCAGCGCGCTGCTGTTCGGTCTGGCCCAGCTCAATCAGTGGAAAGTCGCGGTGCTCGCCGACGAGGCGCACAACCTGGTCGAGCGCGGCCGGCAGATGTACAGCGCCAGTCTCGACCAGTTCACCCTCGCCAGCGTGCGCAAAACCGCCCCCGCCGCGTTGAAGAATGCCCTGCAACGGGTCAACCGCGAATGGAACGCGCTGCATGCGCCGCAACTGGCGGCCTACCAGGCCTACGACAAGGCGCCGGACAAGCTCCTGCACGCCATTTCGCTGTGTTGCGCGGCCATTGGCGATTACCTCAACGAACATCCGCAAGGCCTCGACAGCGGTCTGCAGAACTTCTATTTCGACTTGCTGCAATTCGCCCGGGTCGCCGAGCTGTACGACGAGCATTACCTGTTCGATATCAGCAAACGCGACCTCGACCGCAAGCGTCCGTTGTCGCAACTGTGTCTGCGCAACGTGGTGCCGGCCGCGTTCATCGGCCCGCGCCTGAGCGCGGCGCGCAGCAGCGTGCTGTTCTCGGCCACGCTGAGCCCGCGCAACTACTATGCCGACCTGCTCGGCACGCCCGCCGATACGGTGTGCATCGATGTCGAATCGCCGTTCAGCGCCGAGCAGTTGCGGGTGCACATCGTCAGCCAGATCTCCACACGTTTTAACCATCGTCAAGCCTCGCTGGAGCCGATCGTCGAACTGATCGCCCGTCAGTTCAGCGAGCGCCCGGGCAATTATCTGGCGTTCTTCAGCAGTTTCGATTACCTGCAACAGGTCGCGACCTTATTGGCCGAGCGCCATCCGCACATCACTCAGTGGCTGCAATCGCGGGGCATGGCCGAGGGCGCGCGGCAGGCGTTTCTCGACCAGTTCAGCGCCGACAGCCAGGGTGTGGGGTTTGCGGTGTTGGGCGGCGCGTTTGGCGAGGGCATCGATTTGCCCGGCGCGCGGCTGATCGGTGCGTTCATCGCCACGCTGGGGCTGGCGCAGCTCAACCCGGTCAACGAGCAGATGAAGCGGCGCATGGCCGCCATTTTTGGCGCCGGATACGACTACACCTATCTGTACCCGGGTATGCAAAAAGTCGTACAAGCCGCCGGGCGGGTGATTCGCACCCGGGAGGATCGCGGCACCGTCATGCTCATTGATGACCGCTTTGCCGAAAGCCGCATCCAGCAACTGCTGCCACGCTGGTGGGCGATCAAAAGCGAGCCGGTACTTTCCAAATCAGCGGATTCACGCATACTTCAGCCCATGACAGTGGCTGGTGAGTGTGATGAGTGAAAACAACAGAACCGCAGCGATTGAAGACAGCCGTTTCCGGCTGCTGATCGACGCGGTTGTCGACTATGCGATCTACATGATCGACCCCGACGGTACCATCACCAGTTGGAACTCCGGCGCCAAACGTTTCAAAGGTTATGAAGAAGTCGAGATCATCGGCGAGCACTTCTCGCGCTTCTATACCCCGGAAGACTGCGCCAACGGCATGCCGCAACGGGCGCTGGACACGGCGATCCGTGAAGGTCGCTTCGAAGGCGAGGGCTGGCGCGTGCGCAAGGACGGCACGCACTTCTGGTCGCACGTGGTGATCGACCCGATCATCGACCCCAACGGCCAGTTGCTCGGTTTCGCCAAGATCACCCGTGACCTCACCGACCGCAAAATGGCCGAGGAAACCCTCAAGCAAAGCGAACAGCAGTTCCGCCTGCTGGTGCAGGGCGTCACCGACTACGCGATCTACATGCTCAGCCCCGAAGGTTGCGTCAGCAACTGGAACCAGGGCGCGCAGCGGATCAAGGGCTATTTGCCGGAAGAGATCATCGGCCAGCATTTTTCGATTTTCTACACCCCCGAAGACCGCGAACTCGGTGAGCCGCAGCGTTCGCTGGAGATTGCCACCCGCGAAGGCCGCTTCGAGAACCGCAGTTGGCGGATGCGCAAGGACGGCACGCGCTTTCTGGCCCACGTGGTGGTCGATGCGATTCGCGGCGACACCGGCACGCTGCTCGGCTTTGCCAAGATCACCCGCGATGTCACCGAGGCCCATGAGGCGCAGCAGGCACTGGAAAAGACCCGCGAAGCGTTGTTCCAGGCGCAAAAGATGCAGGCGATCGGCCAACTCAGCGGCGGCATCGCCCATGACTTCAACAACCTGCTGACGGTGATTCTCGGCAACCTCGAGATCGTGCAGAAACGCATCGGCGACGCGCCGAAAATCGCCCGTCTGCTGGAAAACGCCACCCAGGGCGCCTTGCGCGGTGTGTCGCTGACCCAGCGCATGCTGGCCTTTGCCCGCCGTCAGGAACTCAAGACCGAATCGGTGGATATTGCGCACTTGGTCCAGGGCATCACCGGGCTGCTGCGTAGTTCGCTGGGGCCGGGCATTCGCATCGAAACGCGCTTCCCCGACGATCTGCAGCCAGTTCTGGCCGACAGCAATCAGCTGGAACTGGCGATCCTCAATCTGGCGACCAATGCCCGCGATGCCATGTCCGAGGGCGGCACGGTGATTATTCAGGCGCAAGCCGAAGTGGTGCTGGAACAAAGCCATTCGACCCTGGCGGCGGGGCGTTACGTCTGCCTGAGCCTGATCGACACCGGTGAAGGCATGGACGAAGCCACGCTGGCCTGTGCTCGCGATCCGTTCTTCACCACCAAAGGGCTGGGTAAGGGCACCGGGCTGGGCTTGTCGATGGTGCATGGCTTCATCGAGCAGTTGGGCGGGCGCTTTATTCTGAAAAGCGAGAAGGGCCACGGCACGGCAGCCGAGCTGTGGATTCCGGTGGCGCTTGAGCGCGCGGTCAGTCGCCCGAGCTACAGCAACGCAGCGCCGATTGCAGTGCCAAGGCTCAGTGTGCTGGTGGTCGACGACGATTCGCTGGTGCTGACCAGCACCAGTCTGCTGCTCGAAGACCTCGGCCACCGGGTCATTGGCGCGACTTCCGGCGCCAAGGCGCTGGAATTGTTCGATCAGGGCGAGGTGATCGATCTGGTGATCACCGACATGGCCATGCCGCACATGAGTGGCGCGCAACTGGCCCAGGCCGTGCGCCTGCTCAAGCCGGATCTGCCGATCATTCTCGCCACTGGATATGCCGAACGCCTCGAGGGTTTTGCCGCTCAACTGCCGCGCCTGCCGAAACCGTTCACCCAAGCGAGTCTGGTGCAGATCATCGCCCAATCGATGAAGTAACTCGCTGGTCGATCCGGCTGAACTAGTGCTGACGCGTGCCTTTCCAAAGGTCTTGTTCACTTTTGGAGGGCACGTCTCTTGTCTCGCATATTGACCCAGCCAAGCGCTGTTGAAGAAGCCTTGGCCGAACACGACGCCAAGATGTTTGGCTCACCCAAGGAACGCCTGGATTTCTATCGCCGGGAAATTCAGTACGAAACCAGCATCCTCGCCAACCGCACCGACGCCTACCTGGCGGCGCAGTCGTTCCTGGTGATCGCTTTCGCCTCGTGCATGGCCAACCTCAATCCGGAGTGGGGCAAGATGTTCACCCTCGTCGTGCCGCCGTTTCTGGCGCTGCTCGGTGTGCTCAGTTCACTGAATGCCTGGCCGGGGATTCGTGCGGCATACGACATCATCGATCATTGGCACTTCAAGCAGAGCCAGTTGCTGCACAGCGAGCCGGTGATGGGCGCGGCTTACGATGAGTCGCCGCTGTTCAGTGAGATGGAATCGAGCCACAAGGGCTATCGCAAGTCGCTGCTGTTCTCGGTGCGCACGCCTTGGATTTTTGCCACGTTCTGGGTGATGTTGGGGGTTTATGCGGTGTTTATACAGGTGACCAATCCTTGAGGTGGATTGGTCGGGGGCAGGGAACAGGTGCTGGATTTTGTGGTGCCTGTGAGATCTTACCCCCTCACCCCAGCCCTCCCGAAACGTCGGACCGCCCCCAAGGGGGCGAGGGGGAAAGGGAGCAGGTCTTCATGCTTTTCAAAATCTACATTCGGCGCGGTATGCCAGGTCGGTGTAGCACATGAGAACACCTCGGTCAGTCCCCTCTCCCTCCGGGAGAGGGCTAGGGTGAGGGGCTTTTGACTTTTTTCATGCAGGTTCCAGCTCACGCCGCGGCGTAACAGCATTCTGCACCGCCGCCGGAATCGGCGGAAAATCCTCATTCAGCACACACAGATGATCGATCGCATCTTCAAATTTCGCATCGGCTTTCTTGCGCAGTGCCCGGTATTGCTCAAAGCGTTCGAAGTCGGTCGGCGTCTGTTCCAGCAGCGCGTTGGCCGCTCGGTTCAGTTCGTGGGCTTCTTCGAACAGTTGACGATTGCGTTCCAGAGCCAGTGCTCTGCAAGCCTTGATTTGCGCAGGAGTCGAGCATTCGTTCATGACCGTGACCTTGTTTGTGTCGGGGTTCCGTTTAATAGGCCGTTCACCGCAGGGGAACCGAACCTGCCGGGCCGCGCTGGATGATTGGCGCGGTTAAAGTTGTGACCGTTGGGTCGCGCCCGGCGATCCATTTTTTTGCAGAAAAATCTTCGATCATTTCCAGACAGGCGCAGCGGTCGACGAATCAACTTTTTCGTTGCTTCAGACGTTCATAGCGCGCCAGCATTGGTTGTGTGCTGATGCCATGCAGCAGAATGCTCAGGGCCACCACCGACAAAGTGATGTCGGTACAGACCTTGGCCACGTCGGAATCGAGGCCATGGTTCAGGGCGAAGAACAGATAGAACAGGCTGCCGATGCCGCGAATGCCAAACCAGCCGATCAACAACCGCTGCGGTCCGCTGAGCAGATTGCCCCATGGCATCAGCGCCACGCTCAGCGGGCGAATCAGGCAGAACAGCACCGCGCCGATCCACAACGCCCGCCATTCCCAGTGCGCTATCAGGACGACGCCGAGCAGGGTCACCAGAAATACTTCCATCGCCCGCTCGACCAGACTGCCGAACGCCAGCATGTCGCCCATCATGATCCCCGCTGCAACCTGGCTGTCTTCCAGCTTTTCTGTGTCGCCATGCACGGCGTTCTGCGGTTCGACGTTCTGATGACCGACCACCGGCTGCACCAGATGCTCGGCAGGTGCCTGGGTGATGCCCGTGGATTTGACTTCCTCCTGACGCAGGCCGAGGCCGGCAGCGAAGACCGCGAGAAAGCCGTAGCCGCCAATGGCGTCGGCGACCACGTAGGACAGCGCGATCAGCGCGAGGGTCAGGTAATCGTTGGGGCCGAGGGTGCTGTCCTCGTTGTGAATGCGCAGCAGCAGGGCGATTCGACCGATGCCACGGCCCATCCAGTAACCGGTGAGCAAACCGGCCGGCACCGCCCACAAGAGGCTGCGAACCACCCAGTGCTGCCATTCGCTGGCGCTACCGTCACCGTGCAGCAACAGCAAACCAAGAATCACGAAAGGGAAGGCCACGCCATCGTTGAGCCCGGCCTCTCCGGAGAGGCCAAAGCGCACGCGATCAACATCCTGCGCATCATTGACCTGCACCAGCGCGGCGAGCACCGGGTCGGTCGGCGCCAGAATCGCGCCGATCAGCAAGGAAGGCCCCCACGGCAATTGCAGGCCCCAGTGCAACAGCAGGCACACGCCGATAATCGTCAGAATCATCACCGGCCCGGCCAGACCAAAAGCGATGCGCCAGGACTTGTTGCGCAGTGGCAGACGCAATTTCAAACCGCAGACGAACAAGGAAAACAGCACCGCGACTTCCGTCAGGTGCTCCATCCACAACGACGACTCTTCCAGCGGCAATTGCAGCAGGTCGAGGCCACTGGGGCCGATGGCGATGCCCAGCAGCAGACATACCGCCGAGGTGGTGACCGGCATCCAGCGCAACCATGACGACGTCAGAGCCAGCGTCAGCAGCACGGCGCCGAGCACCGCGACCCATACGCCAAAACTCATGACCGCTCACTGCGGTGAATTTCCAAGGGCAGGCGCACCGGGTCAGCTCACGGTCGTGCGCAGGTACTCAGGGATGAGCACGTTGAACCACAGCAGAATCATCGACACCAGCATGGTCACCAGCACCAGCAGGCCAACGCCCCACACGCAGGCCGAATACATCAGGCCTTGCTCCTTGCGCTCATGCATGAAGGTCGGCAAGCCGACGAACAGCAGAAACGTCGAATAGATCGACGCCGCGCCGAGCACCAGAATCGCCAGCCAGCGGCTCGGGTACAGCCCGGCAATCCCGGCGAGGAAAAACGGCGTCACCGTGTAGGCGGCAAAACCGATGCATTGATTGAGCGTCGGCCGCGCATCGAACGATCGCGACATCCAGCGAATGAACCCGCCCATGACCGCGACACCGGCGACGATCGTCACGTACAGCAACACGCTCAGTTGCAAGGCGCTGGCCGTGCTCAATCGCACGTTTTCACCCACGGCGAGGCTCCAGCCGACCTGGGTGGTGCCGATGAACAGGCACACGGCCGGAATCAGCGCGAGCAGCAGCAGATGCGCGAGGTAGTGGCGGGGATGGGTTTCTTCTTCGCGGCGGATATCGGTCCAGGCGAAGTTGGGTTGGGTGAAGAGTCTGACGAGGGGGGCGGACATGACAACCTCCTGTTCCTGTTGGCCCGTAGGCGCTTACAGGTATGGAGAGATGCCATGCCGCTCGGGTTCAGTTTTTCTGCTGCACGGTTACAGCATCGGTTTGCCGCCGGTCACGCCGTAGCGCTGGCCGGTGATATAGCTGGCTTCGTCGGAGGCCAGCAGCACGTAAATCGGCGCGACTTCCACCGGTTGGCCGGGACGGCCGAGCGGGGTGCTGCCTCCGAAGTTCTGTACTTCTTCATCGGGCATGGTCGAGACGATCAGCGGCGTCCAGATCGGGCCAGGGGCGACGCTGTTGACGCGAATTTCCTTCGGCCCGAGCATCTGCGCCAGGCCACCGGTGAAGTTGGCGATTGCGCCTTTGGTGGTGGCGTAGGCCAGCAGGGTCGGCTTGGGCATATCCGAGTTGACCGAGCTGGTGTTGATGATCGACGAACCGGGGCGCATGTGTTTGATCGCCGCCTGGCAGATCCTGAACATGGCAGTGATATTCACGTCGAAGGTCATCACCCATTCGTCATCGGGGATTTCTTCAAAGTTTTCGTGGGTCATCTGGAACGCGGCGTTGTTGACCAGAATGTCGATGCGGCCAAAGCGCTCGACGGTCTTGTCGACCAGCGCTTGGCACTGCGCTTTCTCGGCGATATCGCCCGGCAGCAGGATGCACTGACGCCCGGCCTGCTCGACCCAGCGTGCGGTTTCCTTGGCGTCTTCGTGTTCATTCAGGTAAGCCACGGCGACGTCGGCACCTTCACGGGCGAAGGCAATCGCCACCGCGCGACCGATGCCGCTGTCAGCGCCGGTGATCAGGGCAATCTTGCCGGCCAGACGGCCGGAACCGACGTAACTTTGTTCGCCGCAGTCTGGATACGGTTCCATCTTGCGTTGCGAGCCGGGCACCGGTTGGGCTTGTTTCGGGAAGGGTGGTTTTGGATAGTCAGTCATCGCAGGGTCTCCTGATTTCAAGGCCAGTGTTCCGGGTTGACCCGGTGGCTTTGCCTTGAGTTCGATCGGATTTGCGCTGGATTTAGTTGGCTATGCAAAACCAATGTGGGAGCGAGCCTGCTCGCGAAAGCGGTCTGTCAGACGATAAATATGTCGACTGACACTGCGCTTTCGCGAGCAGGCTCGCTCCCACAGGGGATCACTTACACAGGGGAATCTCGGGGCAGGATCAGAGATTGCGGTTAGCCAAAGCCCGCTCCATCCGCGCAATCCCTTCTTCCAGCAACGCCCTCGGGCAACCGAAGTTCAACCGCACGAACTGCTGATGCTGGTCACCAAAATCCAGTCCGGCACTCAGCCCGACCTTGCCTTGTTCGAGGAAGAACTGCTGCGGATCCGGCAGATCGAGCGCGGTGCAATCGAGCCACGCCAGATAAGTGCCCTGCGGCACATTGATGGTCACGCCCGGCAGGCGCGTGCGCACCGCGTCTACCAGCCAGTCGCGGTTGGCCTGCAGGTAGGTTTTCAGTTCGGCGAGCCACGGTGCGGCTTCGCTGTAGGCGACGCGGGTGGCTTCCATGCCCAGCGGGTTGACGCTGTCGACCATGCCGCAGCGAGCGTGGTTGACGCGTTCGCGCAGAGCGGCGTCCTGAATGATCATGAACGAGGTCTTGAGGCCGGCGATGTTGTAGGCCTTGCTCGCCGACATCAGGGTGATCGTGCGTTTGGAAATCTCGGGGCTCAGTGATGCGGTGGGAATGTGCACGCGGCCGTCGAAGCACAGTTCGGCGTGAATTTCGTCGGAGATGATCCACGCGTCCTGCGCTGCGCAGATGTCCGCGACTGCCTGCAACTCTTCGCGATCGAAGACCTTGCCGATCGGGTTGTGCGGGTTGCTCAACAGCAGGGCGCCGCCGCCTTTCAGCGACTCGCGCAGTGCGTCCAGCGGCGTGGCGTAAGTGCCATCGGCCTGGGCATTGAAATCCAGCTCGACCTTGTTCAGGCCCCAATGCCCCGGCGCATGACGCAGCGGCGGGTAGTTCGGCACTTGCACGACGACATTCTGCTGCGCCTGGACCAACGCCTTGAGCGCCATGTTGAAGCCGGATTCCACGCCCGGCAGGAAGATCAGCTCCTGCGGTTTGACCTGCCATGAATACTTGTTCCACAGGTCGGCGACGATGGCTTCGCGAAGGTTGTCTTGCGCCACGCTGTAACCGAGCAGCGGGTGCAGCAGGCGCTGTTGCAAGGCTTCGACGATGACCGGCGGCGCGGCAAAATCCATGTCAGCGACCCACATCGGCAACACATCCGCCGGGTAGCGGCTCCACTTGGTGCTGCCAGTGTGGTGGCGGTCGAACAGCTGATCAAAATCGAAAGTCATGCGCGGTCTCGTCAAGGCGGAGTTGGTTCTGCCGGACATTCTATGCGCAACGCCATCTGTGTGGGAGCGAGCCTGCTCGCGAATACGTCGGGTCAGGCAGCATCGAGTTGAATGACCCACCGCTTTCGCGAGCAGGCTCGCTCCCACAGGGGTTGTGTGCTGGCTGGAAATCCGGGCCAGACACCCGACGGTCGGTTTTCACACAATCGGCAAGGTCTTTGTCTACAGTGAAAAAGTCGGCGCCAAGGCGTCGCAACCGTGATTGTCCAGATAAAGCCCGGCACAAGTACCGGGTTCCACCTGATCAGGAGTGCACGATGGATCTCAGCCGTCGTCAGTTCTTCAAGGTCGCCGGTATCGGCCTTGCAGGCTCAAGCCTGGGCGCGTTGGGCATGGCCCCGACGGCGGCCTTCGCCGAGCAGGTGCGTCACTTCAAGCTCGCCCACACCCGTGAAACCCGCAACACCTGCCCGTATTGCTCGGTCGGTTGCGGTTTGATCATGTACAGCCAGGGCGATGCCGGCAAGAACGTGGCGCAAAACATCATTCATATCGAAGGCGATTCCGACCACCCGGTCAATCGCGGCACGCTGTGCCCGAAAGGCGCGGGCCTGCTCGACTTCATTCACAGCCCCGGCCGCTTGCAGTACCCGCAAGTGCGCAAGCCCGGCAGCAATGAATGGACGCGCATCGGCTGGGACGAAGCCCTCGATCGCATCGCCGACCTGATGAAGGCCGACCGCGACGCCAACTTCATCGAGAAAAATGCCAACGGGCAAACGGTGAATCGCTGGCTGACCACCGGTTTCCTTGCGGCGTCGGCGGCATCCAACGAAGCCGGCTACATCACCCAGAAGGTGATTCGCAGCCTCGGTCTGCTGGGGTTCGATAACCAGGCGCGTGTCTGACACGGCCCGACGGTGGCAAGTCTTGCCCCGACGTACGGCCGTGGTGCCATGACCAACACCTGGACCGATATCGCCAACGCGAATCTGATCCTGGTAATGGGCGGCAACGCAGCAGAAGCGCATCCGTGCGGCTTCAAATGGGTGACCGAGGCCAAGGCGCATAACGCTGCGCGGCTGATCGTGGTCGATCCGCGTTTTACCCGGACCGCTTCGGTGGCCGACTATTACGCGCCGATCCGCACCGGCACCGACATCGCCTTCATGGGCGGGCTGATCAATTACCTGCTGACCGAGGACAAGATCCAGCACGAATACGTGCGCAATTACACCGACGTGTCGTTCATCGTCAAAGCCGGCTATGGCTTCGAAGACGGCCTGTTCAGCGGCTATGACGCGGAAAAACGCAGCTATACCGACAAGTCCGGCTGGGGCTACGAGTTCGCCGAGGACGGTTTCGTCCGCGTCGACCCGACCCTGCAAGACCCGCGCTGCGTTTATCAACTGATGAAGCAGCATTACAGCCGCTACAACATCGACCTGGCCAGCCAGATCTGCGGCATGCCGGTCGACGCGATGCAGAAAATCTGGGAAGAGATCGCCACCTGCTCGACACCGGGCAAGACCATGACGATTCTCTACGCCCTCGGCTGGACGCAGCACTCGATCGGCGCGCAGATCATCCGCAGCGCGGCGATGGTGCAACTGCTGTTGGGCAACGTTGGCATGCCCGGCGGTGGCGTCAATGCGCTGCGCGGACACTCGAACATCCAGGGCCTGACCGACCTCGGTCTGCTGTCCAACGCCTTGCCCGGCTACCTCACGCTGCCCAGCGACAGCGAGCAGGACTACGGTCAGTTCATCTTCAAACGCACACAGGTTCCGCTAAGACCGGGGCAGCTCTCGTATTGGCAGAACTACAGCAAATTCCACGTCAGCCTGATGAAATCCTGGTACGGCGCCAATGCCACCGCCGAGAACAACTGGCTGTTCGACCATTTGCCGAAGCTCGACATCCCCAACTACGACGTGCTGAAGATGTTCGACCTGATGAGCCAGGGCAAGGTCAACGGTTACTTCTGCCAAGGCTTCAATCCGATCGCTGCGTTGCCGGACAAGAACCGCGTGATGGGCGCATTGGCCAAGCTCAAGTGGCTGGTGGTGATGGACCCGCTTGCCACGGAAACCTCGGAGTTCTGGCAGAACGTCGGGCCGTACAACGACGTGAAAACCGCCGAAATACAGACCGAAGTCATTCGCCTGCCGACCACCTGTTTTGCCGAAGAGGACGGCTCGCTGGTCAACAGCAGCCGCTGGCTGCAATGGCACTGGAAAGGCGCCGATGGCCCCGGTGAAGCGCAGACCGACATTCGCATCATGAGCGAACTGTTCCTGCGCCTGCGCCAGCGTTATCAGAGCGAGGGCGGCAAGTTTCCTGATCCGCTGCTGAAACTGTCGTGGCCGTACAAGATCCCCGACGAGCCTTCGCCGGAAGAACTGGCGCGGGAAATCAACGGCAGCGCGGTCAGCGATTTCACCGATGCCAGCGGCGTTACGGTCAAGGCCGGTACACAACTGGCCGGCTTCGGTTTGCTCAAGGATGACGGCAGCACCGCGTCTGGCTGCTGGATTTTTGCCGGCAGCTGGACCGAAGCCGGCAATCAGATGGCGCGGCGCGACAACGCCGACCCATTTGGCATGCACCAGCATCAGGGCTGGGCGTGGGCCTGGCCGGCCAATCGGCGGATTCTCTACAACCGCGCTTCGGCGGACCCGGCGGGCAAACCGTGGGATCCGAAAAAGCGGCTGGTGTGGTGGAACGGCAAGGCCTGGACCGGCACCGACGTCCCTGACTACAAGGCCGACGTGCCGCCGGAAGCCGGGATGAATCCGTTCATCATGAACCCCGAAGGCGTCGCGCGGTTCTTCGCCGTCGACAAGATGAACGAAGGGCCATTCCCTGAGCACTACGAGCCGTTCGAAACGCCGATCGGCATCAATCCGCTGCACCCGCAGAACAAGAAGGCCACCAGCAACCCGGCGGCGCGGATCTTCGATTCGGTCTGGGAAACCCTCGGCGAAGCCAAGGACTTCCCCTACGCCGGCACTAGCTACCGGCTTACCGAGCATTTCCACTTCTGGAGCAAGCACTGCAAGCTGAACGCGATCGCTCAGCCCGAGCAATTCGTCGAAATCGGCGAGGTGCTGGCGAACGAGAAGGGCATCGCTGCCGGTGATCGCGTGCGGGTCAGCTGCAAGCGCGGCTTTATCGAGGCGGTGGCGGTGGTGACCAAACGGATCCGGCCGCTGCAGGTCAACGGCCAGGTCGTGCATCAGATCGGCATCCCGCTGCACTGGGGTTTCACCGGCCTGACGCGCCACGGTTACCTGACCAACACCCTGGTGCCGTTCCTCGGCGATGGCAACACTCAGACCCCGGAATCCAAGTCATTCCTGGTCAACGTGGAGAAACTGTAAATGGCCAGCCAAGACATCATTGCCCGCTCGGCCACCACTACCGTGCCGCCGTCGGTGAGGACCCAGCAGGGCGTTGCCAAGCTGATCGACACCACCAAATGCATCGGTTGCAAGGCCTGCCAGGTCGCCTGCTCGGAATGGAACGAGCTGCGCGACGAGGTCGGCCACAACCACGGCACCTACGACAATCCGCAGGACCTGACGGCGGATTCGTGGACGCTGATGCGCTTCACCGAGCACGAAACCGACGCCGGCAACCTTGAGTGGCTAATCCGCAAGGACGGCTGCATGCACTGCGCCGAACCCGGTTGTCTGGCCGCATGCCCGAGCCCTGGGGCGATCATTCAGCATGCCAACGGCATCGTCGATTTCGATCAGGACCACTGCATCGGTTGTGGCTATTGCATCACCGGTTGCCCGTTCAACATCCCGCGCATTTCGCAGAAGGATCACAAGGCCTACAAATGCACGCTGTGTTCCGATCGGGTCGCGGTGGGGCTGGAGCCGGCCTGCGTGAAAACCTGCCCGACCGGCGCCATCGTCTTCGGCACCAAGGAAGACATGCAAGAACACGCCGCCGAACGCATCGTCGACCTGAAAAGCCGTGGCTTTGAAAACGCTGGTTTGTACGACCCGGCAGGCGTTGGCGGCACCCACGTGATGTACGTGCTGCACCACGCCGACACGCCAAAAATCTACGCCGGTTTGCCGGACCATCCGGCGATCAGTCCGCTGGTGGGTTTGTGGAAAGGCATCAGCAAACCCCTCGGCCTGCTGGCGATGGGCGCGGCGGTGCTGGCCGGGTTCTTCCACTACGTGCGCATCGGCCCGAATCGCGTCGAGGAGGACGAGCATCCGACGCCACCCGACACCTCGGTGCACGTGGTCGACCCGGCGGTGCACACCTTCGATCCACGCGGGGAGGAGCGGCCATGAGCAACAAGACGATCCTGCGTTACAGCGCCAACCAGCGCACCAATCACTGGCTGGTGGCGATCCTGTTTTTCATGGCCGGGTTGTCCGGGCTGGCGTTGTTTCATCCGTCGCTGTTCTGGCTCAGTAATCTGTTCGGCGGCGGCACCTGGACGCGGATCCTGCACCCGTACATGGGCATCGCCATGTTCGTGCTGTTCCTCGGCCTGGTGTTCAGCTTCTGGCGCACCAACTTCTTCATCGCCAATGACCGCCAGTGGCTGCGGCGGATCAATCGGGTGATGGTCAACGACGAAGAAAGCGTACCGCCGGTGGGCAAATACAATGCCGGGCAAAAACTGCTGTTCTGGACTTTACTGCTGTGCATGCTCGCGTTGCTGTTCACCGGGCTGGTGATCTGGCGCGCGTGGTTCAGCGCGTACTTCGGCATCACCACCATCCGCTGGGCCATGCTGTTGCATGCGCTGGCCGGGTTCGTGCTGGTGCTGAGCATCATCGTGCACATCTACGCCGGTTTGTGGATCAAGGGTTCGGTCGACGCCATGTTGCATGGCTGGGTCAGCCGGCCGTGGGCGAAGAAACACCATGCACTGTGGTACCGCGAGGTGACCCGCGACGAACAGCCTCGGGACGTGCCCGAGCGACCGCTGACGAAAAAGGGCTGACTTTTGCCAAGCATTCTTGAACCTGGGGAGATCGAGGCGGCGGCCAGTTCGCCGCCGTTTCTGTATCTGCCGCCACGTAACCTGTTTGCCCTGCGCGCCGAGCGCCTTGAGCGTCTGGCCGAGGGCAATGGGTTGGCGGATTATCTGCGCCTGATGGCCGGGTTGTGCCGGGCGCAGCAGCAGGTCTTCGACGATCCGCCGCTGACCGCGCCATTCGATGCGCAGCGTTTCGAAGCCTGTCAGCAACACGGTCTGCCACCATTCGCGGCAGACACCTTGGTGCGCGAAGATGCCTGGCAGCCGTGGCTTGACGCCTTGCTGCAGCGCTATGCGCCAGCGGATCAACCTGCGGTGATCGACGCGCTGGACACGCTGCGCACCGCCAGTCCCGGCCAATTGCGCGCATGGGCGGTGGCGTTGGTCAGCGGTCAGTATTCGCTGGTACCGGCGGCGCTGGTGCCGTTTCTCGGCGCGGCGCTGCAAACCGCGTGGAGCCACTGGCTGCTCAGCGTGCCGAATCTGCAACTCAAACCCGGCGACAGCCTCAGCCAATGCCCGGCCTGTGGTTCACCGGCCATGGCCGGGGTGATTCGCCATCGCGGCAAGCACAACGGTTTGCGCTATCTGGTGTGTTCGCTGTGCGCCTGCGAATGGCATGTGGTGCGGGTCAAGTGCGTGTATTGCGAGCAGAGCAAAGGCCTCGAGTACCTGAGCCAGGAGGACGATCGGCACAGCGCCGAACAGGCCCCGCTGCGCGCCGAAGTCTGCCCAAGCTGCAACAGCTACCTGAAATTGCTCTACCTGGAGAACGACGCCGAAGCCGAGGCGTTGTCGGCAGATCTCGGCAGTTTGCTGCTGGACATGCGCCTGGCCCAGGACGGTTATCAGCGTCTGGCGCCCAATCTGCTGCTGGCGCCGGGAGACGACTGACCAGCGCAAACTTGTGGGAGAGGGGTGTGCTCCAACAGGTCTATGTGCCGAATCACAAAGCCGGGTCAGCCACGGATTTCCCTGTGGGAGC
>NZ_CEEDDH010000001.1:465829-483133 GCF_979253165.1 Pseudomonas sp. AC083 | reverse complement strand
TCCCTGTGGGAGCTGGCAAGCCAGCCACAGATTTGTGTGCCGAATCACAAAGCCCGGTCAGCCCCGGATTTCTCTGTGGGAGCGAGCTTGCTCGCGAAGGCGTCTGGTCAGCGACAACCACACTAACTGACACACCGCATTCGCGAGCAGGCTCGCTCCCACAGGTTTTTTGTGGTGACCAACAATGTTCATTCCACCCCGAATCCCTGTGGGAGCTGGCTTGCCAGCGATTCGGTCGGCACATTCACCGCCTTCTTTGACTGACCCACCGCAATCGCTGGCAAGCCAGCCACAGATTTGTGTGCCGAATCACAAAGCCCGGTCAGCCCCGGATTTCTCTGTGGGAGCGAGCCTGCTCGCGAAAGCGTCAGGTCAGCCACATCCACACTGAATGACTTACCGCTTTCGCGAGCAAGCTAGCTTCGGCAGTGCGTCTACACTTCTGAAACCCTTGGGGAGGTAGCTTGTTCCCGAAGGAGCTGTTTCAGTCGAATCAGGAGTGGCTGATGTCTTCCAGCGTTGCCCTGCGGTTGCCGTCCATTGATGGCTTGTTGCGTCACCCGGCGTGCGCGCCGTTGGCCGAGCGTTACGGCCGGGATTCGTTGCTGACTGGCCTGCGTCAGTTGCTCGATGAGCTAAGGCCTGACGTGTTGAGCGGGCAATTGGCGGCTGTGGAAATCGGCCCCGAAGTGCTCGCCGGCCGCGTCGGCGAACGCTTGGCGCAACAAAAACGCAGCCAGGTGCGCCGGGTATTCAACCTGACCGGCACGGTGCTGCACACCAATCTCGGCCGCGCCTTGCTGCCCGAAGAAGCCATCGAAGCAGTGCAAATGGCCGCACGCTATCCGCTCAATCTCGAGTTCGACCTGGCCAGCGGCAAGCGCGGTGATCGTGACGATCTGATCGAAGGCCTGATCCGCGAACTGACCGGCGCCGAAGCCGTCACCGTGGTCAATAACAATGCCGCCGCCGTGCTGCTGACCCTCAGCAGCCTCGGCGCGCGCAAGGAAGGCATCATCTCGCGCGGTGAGCTGATCGAAATCGGCGGCGCCTTCCGCATCCCCGACATCATGGCCCGCGCCGGCGTGCGCCTGCACGAAGTCGGCACCACCAACCGCACCCATGCCAGGGATTACCAAGCGGCAATCGGCCCGCGCAGCGGTTTGATCATGCGCGTGCATGCCAGCAACTACAGCATCGAAGGCTTCACCGCGCGGGTGCCGACTGCGGAACTGGCCGAGTTGGCTCACGCTCATGGCTTGCCGTTGCTGGAAGATCTGGGCAGCGGCAGTCTGCTCGACCTGACGCGCTGGGGCCTGCCGGCGGAACCGACGGTGCGGCAGGCCTTGCTCGATGGCGCCGACATCGTCACCTTCAGCGGCGACAAATTGCTCGGCGGGCCGCAGGCCGGATTGATTGTCGGACGCAAGGAACTGATCGCGAAGATCAAGAAGAATCCACTGAAACGCGCACTGCGGGTCGACAAGTTGACCCTGGCCGCGCTGGAGGCGGTGCTCGGTCTGTATCGCGACCCGGATCGCCTCGCCGAACGCCTGCCGAGTCTGCGGCTGTTGATCCGCCCGCAAGCCGAGATTCATGCGCAGGCTGTGCGTTTGCAACCGCTGCTCGCCGATGTCTTGGGCGAGGTCTGGCAAGTCAGCGCCGTCGAAGCCTTGGGCATGATCGGCAGCGGCAGCCAACCGGTGGCGCGTCTGCCGAGTGCAGCGCTGTGTTGTCGCCCGCAAGTGTCCAAGCGCTGGCGTGGGCGTTATCTGCTCAATCTCGAAGCGGCGTTGCGCGGTTTGCCGATCCCGGTGCTCGGTCGAATCGGCGACGATGCGCTGTGGCTCGATCTGCGTCAGCTCGACGATGAGCCAGCGTGGCTGGCGCAGTTGGCGCAATTGCAGGTCGACCGGTGATCGTCGGCACGGCGGGGCACATCGACCACGGCAAGACTTCGCTGTTGCAAGCGCTGACCGGACAAACCGGCGACCGCCGCCCGCAGGAGCGCGAACGCGGCATGACCATCGACCTCGGTTATCTCTACGCCGAACTCGCAGCGGGCGCCGGGCTGACCGGCTTCATCGACGTGCCCGGCCACGAAAAATTCACCCACAACATGCTCGCTGGTGCGCAGGGCATCGATCTGGTGTTGCTGGTGGTCGCGGCCGACGACGGCGTGATGCCGCAGACGCGAGAGCATCTGGCGATCGTCGAACTGCTCGGCATCCCGCGCGCGCTGGTGGCGATCACTAAATGCGACCGGGCGGGAGCGGGCAGGGTGGAAGAGGTGCAGCGCCAAGTGCTCGATTTGCTGGCGCCCGGGCCATTCGCGGATGCGCCGATTTTTACCGTGTCGAGCGTGAACGGGCAGGGCGTCGATGAGTTGCGTTCGGCGTTATTGCAGGCGCAGAACGAGGTGCAGGCGCGCGGTTGCGAGGGCGGCTTTCGTCTGGCGATTGATCGGGCTTTCAGCGTTGCGGGTGCGGGGATTGTGGTCACCGGCACGGCGTTGTCGGGCACGGTTGCAGTGGGCGAAAAATTGGTTCTGGCGCCAGCCGGGAAATCGGTGCGCATCCGTGGCCTGCACGCGCAAAATCAGGCTGCCGAACAAGCCTTTGCCGGCCAACGCGTCGCGCTGAACCTCAGCGGCGATCGTCTGGAACTGGCGCAGATCCACCGTGGCCAATGGCTGCTGGCGGACTGGCTGCACGCCCCGACCCAGCGCATCGACATCGACTTTCAGCTGTTGCCTGGCGAGCGCACCTTCGAACATTTCCACCCGGTGCATGTGCACCTCGGCACCCAGGACGTCATCGCCCGCGTCGCTTTATTGCAAGGCCCGCGCCTGAGTCCCGGCGAGCGCATGTTCGCGCAACTGCTGATCGACGCACCAGTGCACGCAGTAAAGGGCGATCGGCTGATCCTGCGCGACGCCAGCGCCCAGCGCACACTGGGCGGCGGCGTTGTGCTCGACCCGTTCGCCCCGGCGCGCCAACGTCGCAGCCCCGAACGTCTGGCGCAACTGCAAACCCTCGCGCTCAGCGTCAGCCTCGAACAAGCCTTGCCGGCACTGCTCAACCACAGCCCCGGCGGCCTCGACCCGCAACGCCTCGAACGCCAGTTCAACCGCCCGCGCCCGCAGTGGTCGCTGGCGGAAAACATCCGCCTGATCGACACCCGCCAAGGCCCGCTGCTGTTCAACGTGCAGCGCTGGGGCCAGTTGAAATTCACCTTGCTCGAACAACTGGCGCGATTCCACGAACAGGAACCCGACCAGATGGGGCCGGACCGCGATCGCCTGCGCCGCTTCAGCGCGCTGGCACTGGAACGCTCGACCTTCATCAGCCTGCTCGACGAACTGCTCAGCGCCGGCTCGATCCTCGCCAGCGGCCCCTGGCTGCACCTGTCCGATCATCAGGTGCGCCTGAATGCCGACGACGAAACCCTCTGGGAGCAATTACAGCCGTTATTCGAACAGGCCGGTTTCGACCCGCCGTGGGTACGCGACGCGGCGAAAATGCTCGGCGAAGACGATGCCAGCGTCCGCCTGCTGCTGCGCAAACTCGCACGCCTTGGCCTGATGCACCAGGTGGTGCGCGACCTGTTCATCAGCGACATCGTCCTGCGGCAAATGGCAGCGTTGCTGCTGAAACTCGCCGAAGAAAATCCCGCGATTGAGGTGACAACCTTCCGCGATGCGCTAGGCTTGGGACGCAAACGCTGTATTCAGTATCTGGAATATTTCGACCGCCTCGGCCTGACCCGCCGCCTCGGCGAATCCCGCCAGATCCGCCCCGACAACGCGCTGGCTAACGCCTGCGCACCCTGAGTTCAGGAAGACAATCGCGCCCGGTGGCGCGGCCGGGCTTCAAACCCGGTTGGGGACGGCATCCGTTCCCGGGCAGGTTCGACTCCGGCTGTCTTCCGCCAGTCTCTCTAGAGCAAAAGATCGCAGCCTTCGGCAGCTCCTACACCGGTTTGTAGGAGCTGCCGAAGGCTGCGATCTTTTGATTTTCGGTGATACGAGAAGGTCAGAGATTACGCTGCGCTTCCATCCGGTCATGCAAGATTCTGATTATCGCGATCCCATAGGCGGTGATGCGAAAATAAATCATGTGACTCTCCACGCTGCAGCGTCGGTAACCGGGGCGGATCGCGTCGCATGCTGGTGCTGTTTTGGGGCGATCAGCCAACTGCTCGAAAGACGCAGTCAGGATGTCGATGTAGCGATTGGCCTGATCCAAACCCCATTGTTGAGCTGTATAGGTCCAGATAGCCTCAAGATCCGCTTCGGCGGCGGGGGTAAGTCGGTATTCAGCCATGCGCACTCAACATTCTCTTTTTGAAAGCATCAGCATCGAAAGGCCGGGGGGCACCACTGGATTCTCCTTCTCGAAGGGCTGCGCGGACGGTTTCCAGTTCAGCGTTTCGCTCTTGCTCTCGACGGATCAAATCGCGGATATATTCGCTATCGTTGGTGTAATGTCCCGCTTCTATTTGAGCTTTGATCCAATGGTCTTGCTGGTCAGTCACGGTTATGGTTTTGCGTACGGTAGCCATGATCGGGCCCTTTGCGGATGGGGAACTTTGCGCAAATTATCATACTAATGGTGCGCTAACGAGTATAAGCCTAGCCGTTACAAGAACGAATCACAGCCTTCGGAAGCTCATGCGTATATCGCTCGAACTGCCGCAGGCTGCATTTTCAGACCCGCAACCGCATCTGCTGCCCGAGCACATCCATCGGGTTAAATAAATCCGTCCCTTTGTGATCGCGAGCAGGCTCGCTACCCCAAGTTCCTTCAGTGGTCGCAAAGTTTGCGTCCGACCAGGATCAATGTGGGAGCGAGCCTGCTCGCGAAGAGGCCGGCACGGGCATCGCATAACTCAGCCGGCCCGCATTAGCCCGGCAACTCCAGATTATCCAGCACCCGATTCACCGCCAGTTCCCCAAGCATGATCAGTTGCGCAATCCCCATCAGCGTCCGGCGCTGGGATGGCTTGACCAGCCCGGCGAATTCCTGGGCGATGGTTTTGGCCGAGGCGAGGGTTTCGCAGGCGTTGGCCAGCAGGTCTTCGTTTTTGGTGTCGGCGGTGACGGCGTACATGGCGCGGGGGCTGAACGGCGGTGGGGTTGAGCCGGGTGGGCAGAGGTAGTGGTCGAGGGCGCGGTCGGCGGCTTGGTGGAGTTTTTTGGAGTCGAGGGATTCGTAGGGGGAGGTGGGATCGGTTTCGGGTGGGTTGGGTGTTGGTTTGATCATGATAAAGCTCCTATTAAGTGGAGCCGTCAGGCACTGTCGCTAAACAGTAGGTGGCGGCTGTACGCAGGTTAGCGAACCGGTTATAGGCACCCGGCAGACCCGAAGGTCTCCCGCATACAGCCACCATAGCGCAGTCGCAGAATTGAACCTGCGACGAAGCATGGACCGCTGATGCACCTAATTAAGATCCGGGTCGCTAAACCCGATCGCTGATTCGTCAGCGACCGCACCACAATAGAACCCGCCCTCAAGGCGCACAAGCCGGCGGATTCTGGCGTAGCTGTAGGCAACGGCGCAAGGATTTGTAGCCTTGAGACCGTATCCGCAGGTGTCTTTTAAACAGCTTCGTTTAAATCAAAGAATTGCGCCGAACCTGATGGCCTCTTCGCGAGCAGGCTCGCTCCCTCATTGCAATTCATTGCGCCGCAGTCCACCGCACCAGCCCCCATCACCCAGCCTCACGGCTGATACGGAATCACCTTGTCCCGGTCCATTTCCACCAACAACTGGTCGAGCATCTGCCGTTTGTTCTCGACCCCGGGAATCGGCACATACCACGTCATCACGCTCCAGCCTTCGCGGGAGTAGTTGTAGGTTTTGAGCAGTTGGCCATCCTTGAAGACCGAGCCGCGCAGGTTGTCCTGGTAGTGGTAGGGCATCGGGAAGGTGAACAGGGTGAAGACGTTGACCAGCGCCAGCCAGTTGACCTTGCCGTCGCTGGGTTCGGTGATCAACAGGCTGTAGCCGTTGCGGGTGTAACCGCCATCGAGCATCGAGAACGCGCCGGTCTTTTTCAGGACGCTGACGGTTTCGCGCTGATGCTGCTCGTCGATGCGCGTATACGCCGGCCCCATGCCGAGCGTGACCGGCACGTAGGCCTGATCGGCATGGTAATCGAGCGGTTGCAAGGTGTTGGCGCAGCCGCCCAGCATCAGTGAGGCACAGAGCAGGCCGGCGACTTTTATCATCGCGCGGTTCATTGCGCGACTGCCGGGATCAGCCGGTCCTGCTGCACATCCTGCGCGAAGGCGCGGGCGATGCGGCCGAGGTTCTGTTCGCGCATCTCGCCGCCCTGATCCAGTAGCCAGACGTATTTTTGAGTGATGTTGCGATAGGTGTATTGCTTCAGTCGCTTGTCACCCTGGTACACGGTGAATTCGGTTTGCGTATCGAATTCGTTCGACAGCGGCAGCAAGAACAACGTCGCGGTGCTCAGCAGAATCACCGGAAACGGCGGCAGGTGACGTTCCACATTGAGTTTGACCTGCACGTTGTACTCGTCAGCTTTACCGCTGCCGGTTTCGATGGTGCGGAACACACCGGTCTGACGCAGGTGGTTGCGCAGGCTGGAGCCGTTTTCCGGATCATCGACCATAACGTGAATCGGCTGCAGATAATCCTGACCGTCCGAAAGCGTGCGCTCGGGCAAGGTGTTGGTCGCCGCGCAACCGGTCAACAGAGAGGCGGCGGTGAGGACGATGATTTTTTTCATGGTTTGGCGTCCACGGCAATACCCGGAATGGGGCCGGTGAAGATGTAGGGCTGAGCTCTGTTCAGGTCGAGTTTCAGCGGTTGCAGCGTTGGCAATCCTGGCGCCAGACGTTGCGCAATCAGCGCATCGCGGGCGTTCTGATCACTCCAGCGGAACGCGCAGAAACCGGCGGTCAGGCAGAACGAACGGAACTCGCCGATGTAATAGGCCTTGCCGGGTTCCAGGCGCATCGGCAGGTTGAATTTTTCCCGCGCCTCTCTCGAGGTGAAAACAGTGCCTAGCCCAGGTTGATAACGTGCGGAAAAGAACTGGAAATCATAGAACTCGTAATCGCCCGGCTTCAGGGGAAGCACGAATACGCTCGCTGCGCCGACACCGTCCTGAACATCCTGCGGCGTGGAGTAAGCGCCGGCCATTTTCCAGACGCCGGCCGCACCGTATTCGGAACCGCGTTTGCGGAAAAAGATTCGCTGGTTGTCAGCGGCTGATTGCTTGAGTGATTGCGGCCCGATTGAGCCAACGAGATAACTGACTGGCTCGCTTGCCTTGGGTTGCAAGGGTTCGCTGACCCAAGAAGCGCTTTCGGTAATGCAGCCGCTGAGCGTCGCGGCGAGCACGACGGCCGCTCCGAGTTTGAATAGCTGAAACATGTACATCCCTGAATCTGCTTGCGTTGATTGACTACAAACAGGAAGGTCAATCTATGCCTTCCTGGCTTGGCTTTTTATGCGGGGGCGCAGAATAAACGAGGTGATGGCACTTGGCTAGCTGCTGTAGGCGCTGCGTACGCTGAAATCATTTGATTTGGATCTCAAGGAGCAAACTCAGGGTTTGTGGCCGACGTAGGAACCTGTGGGCGGGTTGATCGTGTTACCTCAGAAACCCAGCGGGTACTGAATGACCACGTATATCCGGTCAATGTCATCCCCGGCCTGCGCGTCGTTGGCGCGGTGGGTGACGTGCGACAGTTGCACCGACAGATCCTTCGCGGCGCCGGACTGCACTACATACTTCAGGTCGATATCGCGTTCCCAGTGTTTGCCGCCGCTGCCTTGTTGCGGTTGATAGTCGCCGCTCTCGGCGTCGAAAGGGTTGTAGGCGCCGCCCTTGGGCGCGTGCGTTCCGTCGATGTGGCTGCCGCTGACGTAGCGGGTCATGAAGTTCAGGCCGGGGATGCCGAAGGCGCCGAGGTCGAGATCGTAGCGGGCTTGCCAGGAGCGTTCGTTGGCGCCGTTGAAGTCGGCATATTTGATCGAGTTGGCGAGGTAGATCGAGTCGCCGCCGACGAAATCGAACGGCGTGTCGCCATTGATCCGCTGCCAGCCGAGCATCACTGCGTGCGCGCCGAAGCTGTACTTGCCGGAGAGGCTGAAGGCGGTGTTATCGATCTCGCCGGCCAGGGCGCGGCCGGTGTCGCGGGTGTGGTAGAGGTTGGCGTCGAGCAGCACGCCGGACTGTTTGAAGTGCAGGTTACCGTAGTACTGGTGCCAGGTGTCGCTCAGTTCCGAGGCATACAACGCGCCGCCGATCGGGCTTGAGCTGAACAGATCGGCACCGACGAAGCTGATGCCACCCGCTTCGGTGTTGGCGCCGTAACCGTAGAAGTCGCCTTGGCCGGAAGAGCTGTCCTGGTTCTTGAACGCGGTGAAATGCCCGGCGACCAGATTGACGTTGTCGAACTCGGCGCTGTTGAGCAAAAAGCCTGTGGCGTATTCCGGTTGCAGGCGTTTGTCGGAGGTGTCGAAGACCGGCGTTTCTACGGTCATTTCACCGAAGGCCAGAGTGGTGCGCGAAGCTTTCAATTTGAGCGCACCGCCCGCGCTGGAATAGTCGTGTTCGCTGCGGCCATCGCTGTCGACCGGTAGCAGACCGGTGCCGGAATGGCCCTTGCCGCCGTCGAGTTTCAGGCCGGCGAAGGCGTGGGCGTCAATGCCGAAGCCTATTGTTCCTTCAGTGAAACCGGATGAGAAGTTACCGATAAAGCCCTGTGCCCATTCCTGTTTGTAGTTTTTCCCCGAGGGCGTGGGCGAGCGGTAGTCGTTGCTGAGGTAGAAGTTGCGTAGCAGGACATCGCTTTTGGCGTCGTCGAAGAAGCCGCTGGCATGGGCGGTGCCGGTCAGACCGCAGAGCATGGCAAGCAGGGTGAGGCGGGAGGGGGCGCGGTTGATCATGGTCAGGGCCGGTGGTAGTTCGAATGGCGCTGATGATCGAAGATTGGGAACAAAGAGGATTGGGTTGATGTGCTGAGTTGGCAGCTTTCACCACAAAACCTGTGGGAGCGAGCCTGCTCGCGAATGCGGAGTGTCAGTTAACGAAAATGCTGACTGACACAGCGCTTTCGCGAGCAGGCTCGCTCCCACAGTTTGAGTCGGGGGTAGTCAATTAGAACTGTGGCGGCCGTCAGGCCGTCAGGCCGCCATCGCTGGCAAGCCAGCTCCCACAGGGATTGCGGGAGCTGACACAGTGCATTAAGCCAGCGGCGGTGTACGCGGTGGGATCTGGCGTTTGCTGCCGGTGGATTCGAAAGCGGCGGCCAAGCGCAGCAGGTTCGAGTCGTCATAAGCGCGGCCGGCGAAGGTCAGGCCGACGGGCATGCCGATGTCGGCCATCACGCCCATGGGCACGGTGACGGTCGGGACGCCGAGGTGGCGGATCGCGAGGTTGCCGTTGGCCACCCAGACGCCGTTGCTCCAGGCGATATCCGCCGAGGCCGGGTTCACATCCGCATCCGCCGGGCCGACGTCGGCGACGGTCGGAAACAGCACGGCGTCGAGGCCGAGGCTGTCCATCCAGTCTTCAAGGTCGATGCGTCGGGTCTGCTCCAGACCACGCAAGCCATCAGGCACGGTTGGGATTTCATTCCACGGCGTGATGCCGCGTTCGGCCATGCGCACGTATTCGTCCATGCCGGCGGCCAGATCGCCTTCTCGGTTAGGCAGCGTGCCCGGGTCGTGCGGGAAGATCTTCGGCCCGTCGACGTCAACCAGACGATTAAGCTTCGGGTCACCGTTGGCTTGCAGGAAGTCGTCGAACGCCCAGGCTGTCAGATCCCACAGTTCATGATGGAGAAACTCTTTCGACACCAGCCCACGGGTGAACACGGTTGGCGCGCCAGGGCGGTCGCCTTCGCAGTTGGAGACCAGCGGGAAATCGGTTTCGACGACTTCGGCGCCAGCGGCCTCAAGGGCCTGACGCGCCTGTTTCCACAAATCGATCACGGACGCGCGGGTATTGATGCGCTGACCGGTCGGGCCGCCAATGCCGGGGGCTTCGCTGGTGCCGGCGTCCGGGTCGGTATTGATGTACATGCGCGGGATGGCGAAACGTTTGCCGGCCAGGGCTTTGGCGTCTGCGGCCAGTTCACTGTACGCAGCCGGGCGCACTTCGCTAACGCGCGGGATCGGCACCCACGGTTGCAAGCGCCAGAGGTCGCCACGGGTGTCGGTATCTTCGGCGACGACCACGTCGAGCACTTCGAGCAGGTCGGCCATGGTCCGCGCGAACGGCACGACGACGTCCATGGTCGGGGTCAACGGCCAGTTGCCGCGCACCGAGATTACGCCGCGCGACGGGGTGTAGGCGCACAGGCCGTTGTTCGACGCAGGGCCGCGACCGCTCGACCAGGTTTCCTCCGCCAGACCGAACGCAGCGAAACTGGCAGCGGTCGCGGTGCCGGCGCCGTTGGACGAGCCGGAGGCGAACGGGGCGGTGAGGTAAGCGGCGTTGTACGGGCTTTCAGCGCGGCCATAGACGCCGCGTTGCATGCCACCATTGGCCATCGGCGGCATGTTGGTCTTGCCCAGGCAAATCGCACCGGCAGCGCGCAGGCGTTCGATGGTGAAGGCGTCGCGATGGGCGACCAGATCGGCAAACGCCGGACTGCCGGAAGCGGCGGTCAGGCCCTTGACCAGATAACTGTCCTTGGCGGTGTAGGGGATGCCATCGAGCGGGCCGAGGGTTTCACCTTTGGCACGGCGGGCATCGGAGGCGCGGGCTTCGTTCAGTGCTTCGGGGTTGCGCACGACGACGGCGTTGAGTGCCGTCGGGGTGTCGGCGCCGTCGTAGGCATCGATCCGTGCCAGATAGGCCTGCACCAGCTCCACGGCATTGGTCTGGCCGGATTCGAGGGCAGCGCGCAGTTGGGCGATGGAGACTTCGGTGACTTCGATCATGGGGTCACCTGTTGAGCGTGGATGTTCTGGGCAGGGGTTTTCATAGCGGTTCTCGTGGCACGGCTTGAAGCGACAAGGTCGGGACTGGCGCCTATTTAACACCATGCGGCGGGCGGAGTAATCGGTGGGGTGATGGTTTTGTTGGTAGATGGCCTGAGCATCCGTGCTGCCTGACCTTGCGCTTTCGCGAGCAGGCTTGCTCCCACATGTGTTGTGTAAACCGATAATCCCGCGCCCCACAGGAAGACCGGCGCAACATGTTCTAGGCTCAGCGCATCCCGAATGCTGCGCCGCTCAGGAATGTTGCCATGGAAGATAAGCCGCTGATTGCCTTCAACAGTTCCAAAGCCTTGCTCGACGTGCTGATCCGCGCCGGGTTGATCGCGACCCTGGTGCTGTTCTGCTACGACATTTTCCATCCGTTTCTCAATGTGATGCTGTGGGCGCTGATCCTCGCGGTCACGCTGTACCCGCTGAACCAGAAACTCGGCGCAAAACTCGGCAACCGCTACGGTTGGGCGGCGATTGTGCTGGTATTGCTGGGGCTGGTGATCCTGATGGTGCCGCTGAGCCTGCTCGGCGCATCCGTGGCCGATTCGGTGAAGGTTGGCATGCAAACCGTGGAAGCGGGGCAGTTCGAGATTCCGCCGCCACCCGCCAATGTCGCCGACTGGCCGCTGATCGGTGCGCCGTTGTATGGCATCTGGATGCACGCTTCGCAGGACCTGAGCTGGGTGTTCAAGGAACTCGCGCCGCACCTGACCAGTTGGGGTCGGGTGCTGTTGCATCAGGCCGCCGGCGTCGGCGCAGGCATCGTGGTGTTTGTCGTGGCGCTGATTGTCGCCGGACTGATCATGACCCACGGCGAACGCGGCCATCGCACAGCGGTGGCGATCACCACGCGGATTTCCGGCCCGGTGCGTGGCCCGCAGATCGCGCAGCTGTGCACTTCGACCATTCGCGCGGTGGCGCAGGGCGTGGTCGGTATCGCTTTTATCCAGATGATCCTGATCGGCGTGGCGCTGGTGATCATGGGCGTGCCCGCTGCCGGTGTGCTGGCGTTGATGGTGTTGCTGCTGGGCATCATGCAACTGCCGGTGCTGCTGGTTACCGTGCCGGTGGTGGTGTTTGTCTTTGCCCATGATGGCGTCGGCCCCGGCACGATCATCTTCGCCGTGTGGATGGTGATCGCCGGGCTCTCCGACAACGTGCTCAAGCCGATGCTGCTCGGCCGTGGCGTGGCCGTGCCGATGCCGGTGGTGCTGATCGGCGCGCTGGGCGGCATGGTCACCAGCGGCATCATCGGCCTGTTCACCGGGCCGGTGATCCTGGCGGTCGGTTATGAATTGTTCATCGGCTGGGTCTATCAACCGGCCGACGTCAGCGAAGTGCTGGACGAAACCTCTCACGACAATCAGCCATAAGGAACGGCGCATGCGTAACAGGCTGATGGTGCTGACGATGCTGCTGGCTGCAACACTGTGGTCCGGGCTCGGCCAGGCACTGGAAGACACCACGACAGCAACGGACGAAGCGGTAGAACTGAAAGTGGCCAACCGCAGCATCATGCTGTTTCGCGCGACCATTCTTGGCGAGGCGCCGGCCTCACGGGTCAAGCGGGCGAAGCGCGTGATCAGTGAAGCGCTGGAGGAAGACCCTGAGCTGAAAATCAACACTGATTCGATCCAGAACAGTTACATGGTGCTGATCGGCAATACCCGTGCATTCATCGTTGCACCGAAAGACGTCGATAGCCTGGCCTATTCCTCGGTGCAGGAAGCCGCCGAGGGCGCAGCGGAAAAACTGCGCCAGGTGGTCAACGAGACCCGTGAGGCGCGCAACGTGCAGATGATTGTGCGTTCGCTGGCGCTGGCGGCGGTGGCCACGCTGATCTATCTGGCGCTGCTGTGGTGCCTGTCATGGCTGCGCCACAAGCTGTTGGCGAAACTGCCGGCGCTGATGGATCGCCACACCAAGGCGCTGAAGGTCGGGCGGGTGCAACTGATCGATGCGAATTTTCTCTACCCGTTGGTCAGCCGCTGTCTGTTGTTCCTGCGTTGGTTGCTGATCCTGCTGCTGTCCTACGAATGGCTCGGTTTTGTCCTGTCACGCTTCCCGTATACGCGGCCGTGGGGCGAAAGCCTCAACAACTATCTGGTGGAACTGGCCGGTTATCTGTTGCAGGGCATCGTCGATGCGATACCGGGGCTGGGCGTGGCGCTGGCGATTTTCTTTATCGCCCGGGGCGTGACCGCATTTACCCGACGCATCCTGCGCCGGATGGCCGCGCCGGGGACGTTCAGCTGGCTCAACCATGAAACCCTGCAACCGACGCAACGCCTGACCGCACTGGCAGTCTGGCTGTTTGCGCTGGCGATGGCTTATCCCTATCTGCCGGGCGCCGGGACCGATGCGTTCAAAGGCTTGTCGGTGCTGATCGGCCTGATGATTTCCCTTGGCGCCACCAGCGTCGTCGGGCAAGCGGCGGCCGGGTTGATCCTGACCTACACGCGGACTTTGCGCCCAGGCGAGTTTGTCAGGATCGGCGAGTACGAAGGCACCGTCACCGAGCTGGGCATGTTCACCACGCGGATTCGCACCGGCCTCGGTGAAGTGCTGACGCTGCCCAACTCGATGATCACCGGCACCGTGACCAAGAACTACTCGCGCACCGTGCAAGGTCCGGGCTACGTGGTCGACACGGTGGTGACCATCGGCTACGACACGCCATGGCGCCAGGTCGAAGCGATGCTGCTGGAGGCGGCCAAACGCACGCCGGGCGTGCTCGAAGACCCGCCGGCGCAGGTGTTCCAGACTGCGCTGTCGGACTTCTATCCCGAGTATCGCCTGGTGGCCCAGGCCATCCCCAGCCAGCCGCGCCCGCGTGCGGTGTTGCTGAGCATGCTCCACGCCAATATTCAGGACGTGTTCAATGAATACGGCGTGCAGATCATGTCGCCGCATTACCTGGGCGATCCGCAGCAGGAAAAGCGCGTGCCGCCGGAGCAATGGTTCACCGCACCGGCGCAGGCGCCAAAGGATCAGTG
Organism: Pseudomonas sp. AC083; assembly: GCF_979253165.1. NCBI lineage: Bacteria > Pseudomonadati > Pseudomonadota > Gammaproteobacteria > Pseudomonadales > Pseudomonadaceae > Pseudomonas > Pseudomonas sp. AC083. The sequence continues at coordinate 469,158 of NZ_CEEDDH010000001.1, read as the reverse complement.
ACCCCTAGAAACGCCAGACCACGCCGCCGCCCAGCACATGCAGGGCGGCGTTTTTGTATTCGCCGGAGACCGAGCCGCCGGAGCGCGCTTTGGTCTGTTGCACGTCCATGTCGCCGAGGTAGATCAGCGTGTAGCTCATGTGCACGTCGACATCTTCCTGCAACGCATAGCTGACCCCGGTCGCCAGGCGCCACGCTTCGTTCATCGGGTTGTCGACGGTGCGATCCTTGTCGTCCACTGCCGAGGAGTCGTAACCGAGGCCGACGTTCCAGCGCAGTTTCGGGTTGATCTGATGCTGCGCGCCGATCGAGGCATGCCAGGTGTCCTTGTATTGCCGCTGCGCCGTTCTGGAAGTCGAGCCCAGGCCGGTATCGACTTCCACGCCAACCTTGCCGAAATCGCTCCAGTCCTGCCAGCCGAGGCTGCCGAGCAGCGTCCACTGCGGATCGAGCTGGTAGGACACGCTGGTGGTGACGGTCTGCGGCACGTTCATGTCGACGTTCAGCTGATCGGCGTCGAGACGGTTGAGCGCCAGACGCAGCAGCGGATTGGTGATTTTCTTCAGCTCGGGTTTGTCTTCGAATTTGAGCTTGATCTTGCTGGTCCAGGCCAGCCCGAGTCTGGTCCGCTCGTTGAGGTTGTAGAGCACGCCGACGTTGGCACCCGTGCCCCAGTCGGTGTCCTTGTAGCGCAACTGACCATCCTCGGCGTTGCCCAGACCGAGCACGTTATTGTTGACCGCCACTTCGGTGCGGAAGTAGCCAAGCATGAAGCGTGGGCCGAGGCCGACGGACAGGTCGTCGGTGATCTTGTAGGCATAGGTGGGCTGGAATGACACACCGATAATGGCCGACTCCTGAGCGAAATAGCGCCCGGCCCAGTCATCGTCGTAGTCCAGCGCCAGACCGAAATTGCCGTACATGCCGAAGCCGATCGAGGAGCGCTCATCGAGTTGATGGCTGATGAAGAAGCTGGAGCCGGGCAGGTACTTCAAGGCGTTGCCACCTTCGTTGCCGCCGAAGGTATTGGCGTTGTCGCGGGAGAAGCTGACGTCGCCGAGGATCAACTGCGCGTTGAAGTTGATCTGCGTGCCGGCCAGTTGGCTGATGCCCGCCGGGTTGGTCATCAAAATGCTCGGGTCGCTGGCCATGACCGCAGAGCCGGCGTTGGCCAGCCCGGTGCCTTCGTGGCCGGCCTCGTAAATCATGATGCCGCCGGCTTCGGCCTGGAGGCTGGCGAAGAGCAATCCGCCAGCGACCGAACTTTTCATCAGCTTGAACATGTGAACTCCTTGAATGGCATGCGATCCGGTTTCAAGGCTAGCTCAAGCTCGGCGCGGCGTCGGACCGATTGCCGACGCCGCACTGATCAATCGATGCGCGGATGCTGGAGCGCCAGTTCCTTGCGCTTGGCTTCCAGCGCGGCGATTTCGGCATCGATGTCTTCGATTTTCTGCTCGATGTTGTCGTGGTGTTCCTGCAACAGCTCCTTGGCCTCTTCGAGGTCGGAAGCCGCCGGGGCCGCGCCGCGCAGGGGCTTGTTGGCGGTTTCCTTCATGGTCACGCCAGTGACCAGTCCGACCACGGCGATCACCATCAGGTAATACGCAGGCATGTACAGATCGTTGGTGCTTTCCACCAGCCAGGCCACGGCAGTCGGGGTCAGACCGGCGATCAGCACCGAGACGTTGAAGGCACTGGCCAGCGCGCTGTAGCGGATGTGCGTGGGGAACATCGCCGGCAGGGTCGAGGCCATCACGCCGATGAAGAAGTTGAGCAGCACCGCGAGGATCAGCAGGCCGGAGAAGATCAGGCCGATGCTGCCGCTGTTGATCAGCATGAATGCCGGAATGGCGAAGATGAACAGGCCAATGCTGCCGACGACGATGAAGGGCTTGCGGCCGATCTTGTCGCTGATGAAACCGATCAGCGGCTGCACGAAGAGCATGCCGACCATGATCGCGATGATGATCAGCACACCGTGGTTTTCGCTGTAGTGCAGGTTGTGCGTCAGGTAACTCGGCATGTAGGTGAGCAGCATGTAATAGGTGACGTTGGTCGCCGCCACTACGCCGATGCAGGTCATCAGGCTGCGCCAGTGTTTGGTTGCGACTTCCTTGAACGACACCTTCGGGCCACCGGCGAGGCCTTCGCGGTCGCCTTGTTCGAGTTTTTCCACGTGCTGCTGGAACGCCGGGGTTTCTTCGAGGGCGTGGCGCAGATACAGGCCGATCATGCCCAGCGGCAGGGCGAGGAAGAACGGAATCCGCCAGCCCCATTCTTCGAAGCGCTGTTCGCCAAGAATCGTCGAGATCAGCACCACCACGCCGGCGCCGAAGACGAAACCGGCGATCGAGCCGAAATCCAGCCAACTGCCGAGGAAGCCGCGCTTACGGTCGGGCGCGTATTCAGCGACGAAGATCGAGGCGCCGGTGTATTCGCCACCGACCGAGAAACCTTGGGCCATTTTCGCCAGCAACAGCAGGATCGGCGCCCAGATGCCGATCGAGGCATAGGACGGAATCAGGCCGATGGCGAAGGTGCTCAGGGACATGATGACGATGGTCGCGGCGAGGACTTTCTGCCGACCGTACTTGTCGCCCAGCGCACCGAAGAACAAACCGCCAAGCGGACGGATGAGGAAGGGCACGGAGAAGGTCGCCAGCGCGGCGATCATTTGAACGCCGGGATCGGCGCCGGGGAAGAAGACCTTGCCGAGCACATAGGCGACAAAGCCGTAGACGCCAAAGTCGAACCATTCCATGGCGTTGCCCAGCGCGGCGGCGGTGATCGCCTTACGCATCTTGGCGTCGTCGACAATGGTGATGTCTTTCAAACCGATCGGTTTGACGGTGTTCTTGCGTGATTTCATTGCGCTGTTCCCGCTCGCTGATCCAGATTACCGCTGCGATGCCATCTCCATGATGGCGCCGGCTCTTCTGGCTCAGATACATGCGGACACGAAATAATTCACCGGTGGCAGAATTAATTTCCCGCCCGCTGCAAATCCTCCGTACCCCCCGTGGGAGCGAGCCTGCTCGCGAAGGCGGCGCTACATTCAACATCGCAGTCGCCTGACCCGACGCTTTCGCGAGCAAGCCCGCTCCCACAGTGGATCTGTGTTGTGCCGGGATTCTTTGCACGCCGCCGAATCTTGTGGGAGTGAGCTTGCTCGCGAAGAGGGCATCACATTCAGCATCACAGCCGCCTGACCCTGCGCTTTCGCGAGCAAGCTCGCTCCCACAGTGGATCAGTGTTGTGCCGGGATTCTTTGCACGCCGCCGAATCTTGTGGGAGTGAGCTTGCTCGCGAAGAGGGCATCACATTCAG